>CAMBUL010000001.1 GCA_945871065.1 Chthoniobacter flavus
CAGAGCATTTCCGGGTAGTCTGTCGAATAACCGTAGTCGAAGCCGAGGACGGCCGCTTCGCTGAGCAAGCTGTTGTAAACGCAGAAGCGGGCCTGGCCTTCTTTGAGGTGGTTGAGCGGTACATGATCGGCGCGCTGCTCGGCGTCGTAAAAAGTCGAGTGCCGCTGGCTGAAGGTCCCGCGACGGCTGTCTTGACCGGACAAACGTACGGGCGTGCCCTCGACGAGGAGCGAGCCGAAGGCGAGCGCCTCGGAAAACGCCCAGTCATAGGGTCCGCCATCGCGCAGGATTTCGAGGCGGCGGTCGACAAGCATGCGGCGCACTTTGGGCAAAATGTGAAAGCCGTCCGGCACACGGCAGAGCCCCTCGACCACTTCACGGAGCAGCTCCGGCCTGATCGCCGTGCGGACCGGTTCGTAGGAATAGGGCGGCTGGAAAACGGCGGTGGAACCGGCAAAGCGTCCGCCTTCCTGACGCTCGCTTTCGGATTTTTTGACAATGTCGAAGGCTTCCTCCAGGTCAGCCGCCGCTTCTTGTTTGATCAGCTCGGCATCCTCCCGTGTCACCGTGCCGAGGGCGGCAAGTTCGTGGACGAAGACCTCGCTGGCCAGCGGGTGTTTCTGGATGGAGTTGTATAGATGGGGCTGGGTGAAAGTGGGTTCGTCGCCCTCGTTGTGGCCGTGTCGGCGGTAGCAGAAAAGATCGATGACCACATCGCGGCCGAATTGCTGGCGGAAATCGAGCGCGATTTCGGAGACCAAGGCCACAGCCAACGGGTCCTCGCCATTGACGTGGAAAATCGGGGCTTCGATTATTTTGGCCACGTCGGTGGCGTAAAGGCTGGAGCGCGCGTCGGCCGGGAGCGTGGTGAAGCCGATCTGGTTGTTGACGATGATGTGCAGCGTGCCGCCCGTCTTGTAGCCGGGAAGTTGCGACATGTTGAAAACCTCGGCCACGATGCCCTGCCCGGCGAAGGCGGCATCACCATGGATGAGAAGCGGGAGGACTTTCTGGCGCTTTTCGCTGTCACCGAGAATGCGCTGACGGGCGCGGGCCATGCCTTCGACCACGGGATCGACCGCTTCGAGGTGGCTTGGGTTGGCGGCGAGACGCACCCCGACGGCGTAGCCGGTCTGGCTGATGCGCTCGGCGAGGTAGCCGAGGTGGTATTTCACGTCGCCATTGCCGCCGACGACGTCGGGAATGAAATTTTCCGAGAACTCGTTGAAAATGAGTTCGAGGGGCTTGCTCAGGAAATTGGCCAGGACATTGAGCCGGCCGCGGTGGGCCATGCCCATGACAATTTCCTCGATACCGGCCGCTTCGCAGCGTTGCAGTACGGTATCGAGAATGACGAGGAGCGACTCGGCGCCCTCGAGGGAAAAGCGTTTTTGCCCCACATACCGCGTGTGGAGGAAGTGTTCGAAGGTTTCGGCCTCGTAAAGCTGGCGCAGGATGGCGCGGTGCAGGCCGGGATCCTTTTTGTGATGGTCGCCGCGGTTTTCGACGCGCTCACGGATCCAGTTGCGGAGGCGCGGGTCCTGGATGTGCATGAACTCGGCGCCGATCGTATCGCTGTAGATGGCGCGCAGCTCGGCGAGCATCTCACGCAGCAACATCGGCTGTCCGTCGCGGAAATATTTCGAGGAAACGGTGCGCTCGAGATCACTCTCGGTGAAACCGATGGTCTTGAGCGAGAGAAGCGGGTTCTCCGGCGGGGCGGGACTGAGCGGGTCGAGACGCGCGATGGTATGGCCAAGGGTGCGGTAGGAGTAGGCCAGCGAATCGGCGCGGCGTTCCAGGGCGACATCTTCCGGCACGGCGGCACGGGCCCCTTCCGCCAGTTCTTCGGACTGGGTCAAGCCAAGCTCGAAACCCTCGAAAAAGGCGTTCCATTGCGGAGTGACCGATTCGTTGTCTTTTTTCCAGCGCTCGTAGTTTTCTTCGAGCAGTTCGGAGTTCCAGTTACCCGACAAAGATTGGCTCATGGATGCGACGAACGGGGAGAATCACCCGAACCGGCCCTTCTTGCAACACAGAGACGAGGGCCGTGAGGAATTTTTATGTTGGCCGGCAAGCGGCACGCCAGCTTGCCACCGCCCCCGAACCGCGCAAATATGCCCTTTCGGCCCGGCCCCAAAGGAGGAAGCAGGCCTGTGCGCTATGATCAAGGTTGAAGGACTGACCAAGAAATATGCCGGTATCACGGCGGTGAATGACCTGAATTTCACGGTCGAGAAGGGCGAAATCGTCGGTTTTCTCGGTCCCAACGGGGCAGGGAAAAGCACGACGATGCGAATCCTGTCGTGTTACCTGTCCGCCACGAGCGGGAGAGCAAGCGTGGCGGGGTTCGACGTGGCCAGCCAATCGCGCGAGGTGCGCTCTCGGGTCGGCTACATGCCGGAAAATGTGGCTCTTTACCCCGAAATGCGGGTGCAGGAATACCTCGAATACCGGGCGGCCCTCAAAGGCGTGCGCGGGCGGCGCAACCGCCAGCGGGTCAATGCGGTGAAGGAGCTGTGCAACCTGCGCGACGTGGACCAGAAATTGATCGGGGCGCTGTCGAAGGGCTACCGCCAGAGGGTGGGCCTGGCCGACGCGCTGCTCCATGATCCCGATCTTCTCATCCTCGACGAGCCGACCATCGGTCTGGACCCGAACCAGATCCGGCAGGTTCGACAGCTAATCAAAGACCTGGGCAAGCGGCATACCATTCTGCTCTCCACGCACATCCTCTCGGAAGTGGAAATGACCTGCAGCCGCGTGCTGATCATCGATCGTGGGCGTATCGCGGCTTCCGATACCCCCGAAGCGCTGGCGGGTCGGGTCCGCACGGCGGGGGGCATCCGCGCCGAAATCCGCGCGGAGCCCGGTGATCTGGAGAAAGCCCTTGCCGCGCTGCCCGGGGTACGCAAAGCGGAGGTCGAGGCAATGCCGGATGGCTGGTACGGGTGTGTGCTGCGGACCGATGCGGAGCATGATCCACGCGAAGAGGTGGCGCGTTTGGCCGCGGCCCGCGGTTGGGCTTTGCGCGAACTCGGACGCGAGCAAGTGAACCTCGAGCGGGTCTTCGCCGAAATCACTCAATCGGAGGAACTGCGATGAACTTTTTCACCCTGCTTAACCGCGAAATACGCGCCTATTTCCTCTCTCCGGTGGCCTGGGTCGTCATGTTCTTTTTCCTCCTGCTCACCGGATTCAATTTCTATGCCGGGGTCGCGGCGCTGAATCGCGGGCCGAGCGAGGTGACTGTGGTCGAGGCGTTTTTCAACACGGTGTTCTTCTGGTTCGGATTCGTGCTGATTTTCCCGCTGATCACCATGCGTTTGTTTTCCGAGGAATACAAAATGGGAACGATCGAGCCGCTGATGACCGCGCCGGTGCGCGACAGCCAGGTGGTGCTGGCCAAGTATGGCGGGGCGCTCTTCTTTTACATCGTGCTGTGGCTGCCGAGCCTGCTTTATTTCGCGGTCTTCACCCGGGTGACGCGCCTCGAAGCGGCGGGTGCGGCCGGACCGTTTCTCGGCGCCTATATCATGTTGTTGCTCATCGGAATGTTTTATCTGGCGGTCGGCTGCCTCGCCTCCGCCCTCACCCGCAACCAGATCGTGGCCGCTATCATGTCATTCACAGTGATTACCTTGTTTTTCTTCACCGGGCTGCTGAATTTTTTCCTGCTCAATGTGACCCCGGCCTTGCGGGAATTGACCGCTTATTTTTCCGCCCTCGAGCACATGAGCGAGGCCTCGCGCGGATTTTTCGATTCGCGGCCGGTTGTTTTCTACCTGTCGCTGACCGTCTTCGTTCTCTTCCTCACTTTCCACGTTTTCCAATCCCGCCGCTGGCGCAACTGACATGGCAACTCCGCAAGAATCTTCCCGCCGGCGGGCCGGTATCCGTTTCGGAGTGGCCCTCCAGATCGTGCTGGCTTGCGTGTTGCTCGGCGCGGTGAATTACGCGGGCTTCCACTATTACCTGCGCAGCGACTGGTCGCCGGCCCAGAAATACCGTCTCGGTGAGCAGACGACCGGCGTGCTCGGGCAACTGCCGGCCCCGGTCACGGTCTACGTGTTTTTTTCCCCGACCACGGCGGCGCCCGGTTTCGAGATCTACGGCGACGTGATGAATCTGCTGAAGGAATACCAGTTCGCGGCAGGCGACAAATTGACCGTGGAATACATCGATCCGATGCGCAATCTGGGGCGGGCCCGCGAACTGCAGGCGCGTTTCGAATTCGGCCCGGAAGAAAATCTTGTCGTGGTGGAAAGCGGGGGTAAGACCAAGCAAATCAGCGCGGTCGACATGGCGGAATATGATTTTATCCCGCAGCTGAGCGGAGACCCGCCGCGCGTGGTCGCCTTCAAAGGAGAGCAGGCTCTAACCAGTGCATTGATTGAGCTGGGCGAGCAAACCCAACGCACCGTCTACTTCCTGCAAGGCCAGGGTGAACCGCGCGTCGGTGAAGGTTCCACGCTCTCGCTCCTGCAGGAATACATCGCGCGGCAAGGCGTGCGCGTCGCCCCGCTCAACCTCGGGATCACGGGTGGGGTGCCAGAAGACGCAGCGGGGATTGTCATCGTCGGCCCGCGCTACGATTTGCCCCCGGCCAGCGCCCAGTTGCTGGGCGACTACTGGGCCAAGGACGGACGCATCATGGTGCTGCTCGACCCCGCGGCGGAAACTCCTTTGCTCCGGGAGTTCCTCGCGTCGGCCGGAATCACCCCGCTCGACGACCGCGTGCTGCGCACGGTGGAACTCGGCTTCGTCACCGGCATCGTGCGCGACGTGGTCGGGACATTCTCCGCGGTGAACCGCGTGACCCGCCGCCTGTATGGCGCCGAAGCCCTGCTGCCAGGCGCGACTTGTTCGCTCGAACTGGACGAGAAGACAGAAGGAACGCTCGTTGAACCGCTCATCACGGCGGAAGAGCCGTTCTGGGGGGAGAAGGACCATGTGACAGACGAAAACAAAGGCGTGGCCTTCGACGCGGGAGCCGACACGGCCGCCCCGCTGGTTGTGGCGGCCATGGCCGAACGCGGCGGCGTGGCCGACGAGAAAGTCGATGTGGGCTCCGCGCGGCTTGTCGTGGTGGGCAACAGCGAATTTGTGGCCGACGGCATCGTGACCGAACCAAACCTCGATTTTGGTCTCAACGCGCTGAACTGGATGCTCGACCGCGGGCACCTCGCGGGCATCGCACCGAAAACGGTGCGCGCTTTCAGTTTGAATCTCACCGATTTGGAGACCGGACGTATCGCGCTCTACACACTGGTCTTGATTCCGGCGGCAGCCGCCCTGGTCGGAATCGTCGTGTGGTGGCGCCGGAGGCGCTGAACGATGAACCCCCGCGCGACCATCGCCCTGCTTCTTGTCACCTTGCTCGCGGTCGGCGGCCTTTATTACCTCCGCCAGATGGCACCAGCCACCCGCGAGGCTGAAGAACTGCGGCGCTACGCGACGGTTTTCGAACCGGACGAAATCACGGAAATCGACATCGTTCGCGGCACGGAAACGGTCAGCCTCCGGCGCGAAGCCGCCGGTTGGTTGATCGTGGCCCCGGTGGAAGACCGCGCCGCGCCCGAAGAGGTCGATCGCTTGCTCACAGCGCTTCGTTTCCTCAATGTGCGCGATCGCCGGGTCCGGCCCGAGCCAGCGGCCGTGGCGGAGGCAGGGCTGGCGGCGCCGCGCTTGCGCCTCGACCTGCGGGGCGCGCAACCAATTCGCATCGAGTTCGGCGCGAACACTGCCCTGCCGGACGAAATATTCGCCCGGGTCGGCGGAAAACCCGAGATTCTACGGGTGCCGGATACGGTCGTGGAACTGGCCACCGGACCCGCCGCAAAATTCCGCGATCCACGCCTCACCCAATTGACGCCAGACGATATCGAGAAATTCACGGTGCGCCGTGCCGAAGGGGAAATGACGGTGCGGCGCGTGCGGGGACGCTGGTTCATCGAGAAGCCGGTGAACGCTCCGGCCGACCCGCAGGCCGTGCGCTCTTTTCTTGACGCGCTGCTCGGTTTATCTGTGGTCAGATTCGAGGCGCCGGCACCCGAGGCTGCTCAACTCCCCGGGCAGACCGCATCCATCAGCCTGACCCCCATGGGCGGCGGTGAATCGCTCAATTTGGAGGTCATCCGCGGGGCAGACCCGGCGGCGGAAACGCTGACTGCACGCTTTGCCCCGCGCGGAGGGTTGGTTGAGGTCGGCGGGGCGGCGCAGCTGCTTTTCGAAGTTTCGCCCGAGGCGCTGCGCGACCGGTCCCTGGGATACGTCGAGCCCGACGCGGTCGACCGGATTGCGATGGAAAGTGGTGGCCATGTGCTCGAACTCAGGCGTCAGGGGGAGGTTTGGATCGATCCCGAACGCGGCACCATGGTGACCGACGAGGAAATCGTCCGCCTGATCGAACTCTTCAACCGCACACGCGCCCTCTCTTTCCAGCCGGGACTGACGGCCCAAGACGCCGGCCTCGAGCCACCTGCACAGCGCCTGCTTTTTTCGGCCTGGCTTTCGGAAAATTCCGCAGAGGATACGGCCGGAGGCCACCCCATTGCCGGAGTCGAACTTGGCGCAATTGGCGCGGAAACCTGTCCTGCCCGAGCCACCGGGACGGAAGAAATCCTGATGCTACCGCCGGACTTGGCCCGGGCAATCCGGCAAATCGCGGAACGTCCTGCGACAACCGACACGGCCCCTAACAACCTGAATTAACCTCTGGCGACCGGGGCTGCTATTTCCTTGCCGCGGGGGGCGTGGGAGGTTTATCTCTGTTCTTCAGTAAAGGGTTAGCAATCACCAGTCTCGGCCCCGGCCGACCCCACTCCATATGTTCAGAAAGTTTTTCGGCCTCTTCTCGAGTGACATCGGGATCGATCTCGGAACGGCCAACACCTTGGTCTATGTACGCGACCAGGGCATCGTGCTGCGCGAACCCTCCGTGGTCGCCGTGCAGGCCGGCACAAACAAAGTCCTCGCCGTCGGCAATGAGGCCAAACGCATGCTCGGCCGCACGCCCGGCAACATCGTCGCCATCCGTCCGCTCAAAGACGGTGTCATCGCCGACTTCGAAATTACCGAGGCCATGTTGGCCCATTTGATTAGCAAAGCGCACGGCGGTCGTCGCCTGGTGCGCCCTCGCGTCGTCATCGCCGTCCCGTCCGGGATCACGGAAGTGGAAAAGCGCGCGGTCAAAGATTCCGCCACACACGCCGGTGCTCGCGAAGTTTATCTCATTGAAGAACCGATGGCTGCAGCCATCGGTGTCGGGCTCCCGATTCAGGAGGCTGCCGGCAACATGATTATCGACATCGGCGGCGGAACAACCGAAGTCGCTCTTATTTCCCTCGCGGGTATCGTTTTCAGCCGCAGCGTGCGCGTGGCCGGCGACGAACTCGATGAGGCCATCGTCCAATACCTCAAACGCAACTTCAACCTGGCCATCGGCGAGCGCACCGCCGAGGACATCAAAATCAAGCTGGGCTCCGCCATCAAGCTACCGAAGGAAACATCGATGGAAGTCAAAGGCCGCGACCTTGTGGCCGGGCTGCCAAAGACTGTCACCCTCACTTCGCAAGAAGTGCGCGAGGCACTGGCCGAACCGCTCAACAGCATTGTCGATGCCGTCCGCACCACCCTCGAACGCTGCCCGCCCGAACTCTCCTCCGACCTGGTGGACCGTGGCATGGTGCTGGCTGGCGGGGGTGCGCTTCTGCGTGGCCTGGATCAACTACTGCGCGACGAGACGGGTTTGCCTGTGCACATCGCCGACGATCCATTGAGCGCCGTGGCCGAGGGAACCGGTCGTGTGCTGAGCGAGATCGATGTGCTGCGCAGCATAGCGCAGAACAACGTCCGCAGCAGCCAGCATCACGTCAATTGATCCTGCCTCCGAACGGCACGGCCGGAAAGATGGTCCCGCAACCATGAACAAGCTGCACTTCATCCTGCTCGGCGTGGCGGTCTTCACTGCGGTGGTTTTCCTCAGTTTTTCATCCGAGCGCATGCGTTCATGGCAAAGCGGCTACCTGCGTGTCTCCGGCCCCGCCTTGCAGGCCGGCTCGGCCATCAGCGGCCAGGTGGAAAAATTACAAAAAGGCCTCAAAACGCTCGACCAACTCGAAGAAGAGAATGCCGCGTTGTTCGCGCAAAACAACGAACTGCGCGCCTCGAGCCAGCTGTCTGGCGACCTTGATAGTGAAAACAAACGTCTGCGTGCAGCCCTTGATTACCGCGAGCGCTCCGCCTTCAAGCTCCTGCCCGCGCAAATCATCGGACGTGACGCTTCGAGTTGGTGGAACACAGTCAAAATCAACCGCGGGTTCGCGCAGAATGTCGATGCCGCGCAGCCGGTCCTCACGGCTGAGGGCCTGGTCGGTCGCACCACAACGGTGTCCAAAGATATTTCCATCATCCTACTCCTCACCGACGAGAATTGCCAAGTGGCCGCCCGCGTCGAAGGCACCAACGAACAGGGCATTCTCAGCGGCCAACGCGTGGCGGGGAATTCCTCACCCGAACTGGTCCTCAACTTTCTCAACCGCGACGCCAACCTCCAACCCGGCATGAAAGTGTTCACGGCTGGAGTGAGCGGCGCGGTCTTTCCCGCGGGCATACCGCTCGGGGTAATCAAGGAATTCCGCGCGCGCGAACTCGATGGCCAGGCCATAGTGGAACCGTCCGCGGACTTCTCCAGACTGGAAGACGTCTTCGTCGTCCTGGGAAGCCAATGATCCGTTCCGTCGCCCTTTTTGCCGCTATTTATCTCGCGCTGGTCGCACAGGAGTTCATTCCGCCTGTGCCGTTCCTCGGCGGGGCGCATCTTCTCCTCGTGCCCGCTCTGTTCTGCTACGGCGCGCTCTGGCTTCCTTTCCCCGCCATGCTCGGCTTGGCGCTGTTCACAGGACTGCTCAGCGATTTGGCTTTCCTCCATGTGGTGGGCGACCGCGTTGAAATCGGCCTCGGGTGGTCTATGCTGTTCTATGTTTTTCTCGGTACCGCCTTGCGTCCGCTGCAACCCCTCTTCCTTGAAGGCCGGTGGGAAGTCCATTGTCTCGCCAGCGGGGCAGCCACGTTCTCTCTTCTCCTCCTGCAATACATCATGGTCTGCCTCCGACGCGGATCATTCCTCTTCGATTGGAATGTTTGCTGGCACATTACCGGGCCCGCCGTGCTCGCACTCTTGCTCGCCCCGCTGGTTTACATCTTTTTCAAGCTTCTTCCCGCCGGAATACCCCTTCGGGGCCGCGGCGGCAAACACCTGACACGATGAACCGGCGCTCCGATGAATTCCGCATTGCGGTCCTCGCCTCGCTGGTATTGGCCGCCATGCTGCTGCTGGCCGGAAAACTCTGGTATGTGCAGGTGGCTCGCGGCGAGGAATATACTTCGCGCATCCGGAACAGTTCGCAGGTCAGCGTGCGCCTGCCCGCCGTGCGGGGCGAGATCATCGACCGCAACGGCATCCCCCTGGCGCGCAATCGTGCCAGTCTGGCGGTGGAATTCTATCTGCCAGAAATGGCGCGTGATTACCGCGCGCGCCACGGAAATGTTCCAATGCGCAACTACCGTACAACGGTACGCGGCATGATGACGGAGAAATCCGAGCCCGACATCGTCAAGATCATCAATGAGGCGGTCATGCCGCGTCTCACCCAGCTCGGGTTGGCCCGCGACTACAACGCCAACCAATTGCGGCTCCATTTCCGCAACGACACCGAGGTGCCTTACACCTACATCGAGGAAATGGACTTCGATACCATGGCACGTTTTGCCGAGCACGATGTGGGCCTCACCGGGGTCAATATCACGGCCCGGCCGGTGCGCCGCTATGTTTACGGAGCCCTCGGCTCGCATTTGCTCGGCTACGTCGGCACGCCATCCGAGATCGACAAGGAAGAAGCTGGCCGGTTCAACTTTTACCAACCCGACACCGAGGGCAAAGCGCAGATCGAACTCGCGCTCGACGCCGATCTCAAAGGCACAGCCGGTGCTCGTATCATGCAACGCAATGCCAAGGGGCAGATCGACGGTGAAATTGAACGGCGCGCGCCCCTGCCGGGCAACAACGTGCAGCTGACCATCGACGCACGCATCCAGTACATCACGGAAAAAGCCCTGCGGGCAGTCGGGCGCGCGGCGGCCGTGGTCATCGATCCGCGCAATGGTGACATCCTTGCCATGGCCAGCGTACCTTCGTACGACCCAAACAGTTTCATTCCGGTTATCTCCTCCGCCGGATGGGCCGAATTGACGGGTGATACGACCGATCCATTGATCAATCGCGCTCTCAGCGCCTACGCGCCGGGGTCAACCTACAAAATTCCCGTTGCCCTCGCCGGCTTGCGGGCCGGTCTCGACGAACGCCGTCTCAACTGCAGCGGTGGGGTGCGCTACGGAGACAAAGTAATGGCCTGCTGGATCGCCTCGAAAAACGGGGCCCACGGCACCCTCGACCTTCAGTCCGCCATCCGGGTGTCTTGTAATGCCTTCTTCTACCAATACGGCAATGCCGCGGGCATCGATGAAATCGTTGCCGCCGGCCACATGCTCGGGCTTGGCGAAAAATCTGGCCTGCCCCTCTCCGCCGAAGCACCCGGCATTTTACCCGGGCCCGAGTGGATGCGGGTGAACCGCCCGCGCGAACGGTGGTCGAGCGGACAGACGGCCAACGTTTCCATCGGTCAGGGCTACGTACTCGCCTCGCCGCTGCAGATGGCCATGCTCACCGCGACCGTGGCCAACGGTGGCACCAGCTATTTCCCACGCCTGGTCGACAAAATCCTCGCGCCCGACGGCTCGGTGGTACGCCAGGAGCCGGTCAAAGTCCGGGCCAACCTTCTCGAGCAAGGTCTCACCACGGAGCAAATCGAGAAAGTGCGGCGCGGGATGTGGGATGTGGTCAACCGCGGCGGAGGCACGGCTCCCGGGGCACGCCTCGCCGGATACGAAGTGGCCGGCAAAACGGGCACGGCGCAATTCTGGCGTGGTGGCATCAAGGACAACCACACCTGGTTCCTTGCCTTCGCCCCCTACGACGCGCCGCGTTACGCGGTCAGCGTCATCGTGCAGGGCGCGCAGTCCGGCGGCGGAGTGGCCGCACCCATCGCGGCAAAAATTCTTTCCGACGTATTCAAAATGGAGGAGGGCACACCGGTGGAGGTCGCCTCACTCGACCCGGCCAAAGGCAGTTTCCAATTCGTCTCCAGCGTGGACTTCGGCCGCGCCATCCCCGCCGCGCTGGCCGACGCGCCACCCGAGGAATTCGCCGCGTCGGAAGGCATGGTCGATGCCGTGCCTCCCACGGTTCGGCCGGCCGCCGACGACGAGGGAACCGTAGAAGGCAAGAAACCCAATATTTTCCAACGAATTTTCGGCGGCAACAAGAAGAAGGAGCAGAAACCTTCTTCGCGGCGCCCCTAATCAACCCACCCTACTCCATCATGATTGAAAAAGTAAAAAAACTCCTCGGTTTGCCGACCAAATCCAGCGGCGGCTCCCGCCTCATCGTCAACGCAGAAAAACTAGAAAAGCGGGTTGCCGTGCTGGAGGACGGCAAGCTCGAAGAATACAATGTTGAGCGCGTCAGCGATCGCAACATCGTCGGTTCCATTTACAAGGGCCGCGTCAAAAACATCGAGCAAGGCCTCAAGGCCATGTTTGTCGACATTGGCTTCGAGAAGAATGCCTTCCTGCATTTCTGGGACGCTATTCCCGCCGCCTTGGACAGCGGAATCGAGGAAGTGCGCCGTAATACCAATAAAAAACTACCGAAAAAAATCACGGCCAAGGACATTCCGACAATCTACCCGCCCGGCTCGGACATCATGGTCCAGGTCAGCAAAGGACCGATCGGGACCAAGGGCCCGCGTATCACAACAAACATCAGCATGCCCGGCCGCTATCTCGTCCTCATGCCCTACAGCCCGCAGTGCGGCATATCACGCAAGATCGATGATCCGAAGGAACGGGAGCGCCTACGCAAGGTCCTCAACGAACTGGAAATCCCCGACGGCATGGGCGTCATCATCCGTACCGTCGGCGCCGGCCAGCGCTCACGCTTTTTTGTCCGCGATCTCCATCTGCTGCTCGAGCAGTGGAACGACATTGAGAAAAATATGGAGGCACAGCGCGCGCCCTACCAACTTTTCGAGGAACCCGATCTCATCGAGCGCACGGTGCGCGATTTTCTCACCGAGGAGGTCGACGCCGTAGTATGCGACGATCTTCCCTCCGTCGAGCGGATGCAGGAACTGGTCGCGCAGGTTTCCCCACGCTCGAAGAAACGCATCCAGTTCTACCAGGAAGAACAGCATATCTTCGAAAAATACGGCGTCGACAAACAGGTCGAGAAGGCTTTCCACCGCCAGGTCTGGCTGCCTTGCGGCGGATACATCGTGATCGACGAGACCGAAGCTCTCATCTCGGTCGATGTCAATACCGGCCGGAACAAAGGCGGCAAAGACGTGGAGCGCACCATCCTTCAGACCAACCTGGAGGCGGCGGACGAAATCGCCCGTCAAATGCGGTTGCGCAACATCGGCGGTCTCATTGTCGCCGATTTCATCGACATGAAATCGCGCAAAGACCAGCAGGCGGTCTACCAACTCATGCGGCAGCGCCTCAAACGGGACAAGGCCCGGACCCACGTCCTGCCCATCTCCCAACTCGGGCTGATGGAAATGACCCGACAACGCGCCGCCGAAAGCATGCGCATGTCCCAGTTCGACCCGTGCCCGTATTGCGAGGGACGTGGCCTGATCAAAAACACCATGACCATGTCCGTCGAGTTGCAGCGCGCCCTGCATGGTGTGATGCGCAGGAACATCGAGACCATCCACGAAATTAAGGTCATCGTGAATCCGGACCTCCTCAACCGCCTCCGTACGGAGGATGAAGAGCTGCTTATCGACATCGAACGCCGCTACGGTGGCCGTCTTTCCTTCAAACCCGATCCAACGCTGCACCGCGAGAAGTTTGTCCTGACCGATGCCACGACCGGTACGGAGCTAAAATCCTGATTATGTCCCCGCACCCCTGACCAATCGATCTGGTTTCGGGTGGCCGTGATGAGAAAAGGTAAGTTCGCCCTCTTGCTGCACGCGCACCTACCATATGTGCGGCACCCGGAGCACGCGGACTTTCTCGAGGAGGACTGGTTTTACGAGGCGATCGTCGAGACCTACCTGCCGCTGCTCCGTGTCTTCGAGCGGTTGGCAGCCGAACGGGCCCCGGTACGGGTCACTATGTCGATCACCCCAACGCTGGGTGCAATGATGGAGGACCCCCTGCTCCGGGAGCGGGCAGCGCGCCATCTCGACCGTTCGGTCGCGCTAGCCGAGAGCGAGGTGTCGCGGACGGCCGGCGATACGGCGGCTCGGGGATTGGCAAAATTTTACCTGAAGCGCTTCCGGGAGACGCGGGACGATTTTTCTGCGCGGGGTGGACGTCTCATCCCGGCATTCCGTTCCATGCAGGACGCGGGGGTCCTGGAAATCATCACCTGCGCGGCAACGCACGGATTTTTACCGCTCATGGCCGAGCACCCGGAGGCAATTCGCGCCCAGATTCTAACAGCGTGCGATTATCACCGCGAACTTTTCGGGCGCAAACCGTCTGGCATCTGGTTGCCGGAATGCGGTTATTTTCCGGGTCTGGGGAACTATCTGGTCGAGGCGGACCTAAAATGGTTCGTGCTCGATGCGCACGGATTGATGTTCGGAAAGCCGCAGCCGTGTTTCGCGATTTATGCGCCCTGCTACACGCCGGAGGGCCCGGCTGTTTTCGCGAGAGATCGCGATTCAAGCCGGCAGGTATGGAGTCAGGAGGAAGGATACCCCGGGGACCCGGCTTACCGGGATTTCTACCGGGACATCGGCTACGACCTGCCGTTGGATTACCTGCGGCCATTTCTCGGCGGGGATGCGCAGCGCAAATTCACCGGACTCAAGTACCATCGCATCACCGGCCGCGCGGCGGAAAAGGAGCTGTATCAACGCCCGTGGGCCGAGGCGGCAGTCGAGGCACATGCTTCGGATTTTTTGGCCAAACGCCTCCGGCAATTCGAACCCTTGTGCGCGGAAATGCCGGTCGAACCGGTCATCATCAGTCCTTTCGATGCCGAATTGTTCGGTCACTGGTGGTTCGAGGGACCAGAATTTCTCGACCTCTTCCTGCGCAAGGCGGCTTATGATCAGGATGTCTTCGAGCTGGCCACCCCGACGGATTACCTGACCGGCCACGAAATCCTCCAGGTTGTCGAGCCGTGCGCGTCGAGTTGGGGTAACAAGGGTTATTGGGAGGTGTGGCTCGACCAGTCCAATGCGTGGATCTATCCCCATTTGCATGCTGCGGCCCGCCGCATGACCGAGATGGCCCGTCATTATGAAAAGACCAAGAGCAAAGAGAAAGAAGAGACTCTCCGGCAGATGGGGCGCGAACTTTTGCTCGCCCAGTCAAGCGACTGGGCTTTCCTCATGCGCACGGGGACGGCCAAAGACTACGCGGCAAAACGGACGAAGGACCACCTGCTGCGTTTCAATCATCTCTACGACATCTTGCGGAACGGGCGGACGGACAAGGATTTTCTGGCCGCATGTCGAGAACGTGACAACATCTTCCCCGACCTCGAATGGCGCTATTACCTCTAGCTGTCGCCGTGATGGTTTGCGCGACCGTTGCCCTGGCGACCCCGCCGGGAGAAACGGTCCCGCACGACACGTCGATTCGATTTGTCCCGGCCACCGCCAGCGGAATGGTGAGCCTCGGCATCTATGACCGTCAGGGGGTCTTGGTGCGTGTACTCTGCGACGAGTGGCCTTTCAGCCGTTTCCGCATCGGCCTCAATGGGCTGTCAACCAGTTGGGATGGAAAGGACGATGCCGGACGGTCCGTGGCAGCAGGAACATATACGGCGCGCGGCTTCGTTGTCGGCGACATCGCAGTCAGCGGCGAGGCCTTCCATTTCAACGATTGGATCGAGGCTGCCGATTCGCCACGCATCGTTTCGGTGGCGGCGACGCAACTCGTTTCCGGCGGCGACATCCTGCTCATGGCAAGGTTGGCGGGTGAAAGCGGGGCGCTTGTCCGCTATTCGCCGGAGACCAAAGCACGCTGGAAAACAATGATCACCGAACCGCAGACAGTGCCGGCAGGCACCGCACAACTGGCCGCCGGCAACCACGTCGCCTTCGTCCTGCTCGATGGAAAATTGCGGGGGGTGGGATTGGAAGATGGTGCGGAAGTCCCGTTGCCCGTGAAAACAGATGAAATCGTGGCTGTCGCCGCGCGGGGGGATCGTCTCGCCCTGCTCGATGCGGATGCGGTGCGGTTCTACGTTCTTCCCTCCTTCACTTCACAAGGTGAAGCGACCAACCTTCCCTCACCACTCACCTCGCTGGCCCTGCTCGACCAAGGTGCTGTGGCGGCGGGTGCGGATGGCTCGGTTTGGCGCTGGCAAGCGGGCTGGTCGAAGCTCGAGATGCCAGCGGAGGCCAAAGTGCGGACCGTTTCGTCCGGGCGGGACAATACCTTCTGGGTCCTCGAGGAGCGGGCCGATGGTTCGACCTGCGTGGCACAATACGGCCCAGAAGAAGGACGACTGGCCGAATGGAGTCCACCGGCGGGCGGAGGAAACATTACCTCGCTCGCCGCAACGCCGGAGGCGGATTATTTCTTGGCCACGCTGGCTGTTCCGGACGGTCAACGCACCGTGGCCATCCGGCGCCGGGGCGATGGCGAGGGTTGGGAATATGTCTTCGACAAAAAGATCACGGATAGTTCGGGCTTCGGATGGCGTGACGGGGCTTTGGCCGCTTCGGATGGCGAGATACCGGCCGAGGTCACGGTGCGTCTGGTTGAAAACCCGCTCGATCCGGGCGCCTCACGACAGTTGGTCCTGGGCGCCACAGCACATGAAAACGGCCCGGTGCTGGGGACGACCGATGGCTTGCCGCTCCTGCGCATGTCGACCGGAACTGGAGATAACCGCGTGATGATGGTGCCCGGAGGAGAAGAAAATACGGCTCGTTTTTTCCAGGGCGATGGGGCGTGCGTGGAAGAATACGCACTGTCGAACCTCGGCGCCATCACGTCGTTCGACGCGGGGATAATCAGGATGTCTGGCGGCCACGAGACCGATCCACCGCCGTTAGAAGAGGAAGCGATCCCTTGAGTCGGGATACTGTTTTTCCGGGCCTCAAGCGCCACGCAAGGCCGCCACGAAATCGCGCATTTTGACGGGGTCTTTGATCCCGGGCGACGACTCGACGCCGCTTGCGGTGTCGACAGCGGTGGGGGCGACCCGGGCCACTGCGGCGGCGACGTTGCCCGCGTGGAGCCCCGCGGACAGCACAACGGGGCGGTGGCCGGCGACCCGGGCGGCAAGCGACCAGTCGATCACCCGGCCGGTTCCACCGAACAAGCCGGGGGCGTGGGCGTCGAGCAAAAGGCAGGGAGCCGGATCGCCGGCCGCCACATCGGCCGAGGCATGGTCGGATAAGGGGCGTGCTTTGATATAGAACTCCCCGCCGTGTTCTGCACAGAAAGCCGGAGTTTCATCACCGTGGAATTGAATGGCGTGAAACAGACCGCTGCCGCGAAGGCGGTGCAAAAGCTCCTTGTCTGCATTGACCACCACGGCTATGCGTCCGACCTCCTCCGGCAAGCGCTCGATCCATCCGGTCACGTCAGCCAGCGGAACGTGTCGCTTTGATTCGGGATAAAAATTGAAGCCGAGCGCATCAATCCCGGCCGTGATGGCCGCCAAAGCATCTTCCTCTCGGGTGATACCGCAGACTTTGATGCCGGGTCGTCCACCCTGCAGCCATCGCCGCAAACCCGCGGGAACCATGATTAATCGAGGGTGCGACCCCGGGCCTGTTTGATGACCGTGTGATGGGTGAGCGGGTAGATGCGTCCGTCACTACCGCGGAAAAATGCACTGAGTATCCAGCTGATTATGCTGATAACGAGGCCGCCCCAGAAGGCGGCCCAAAAGCCCGACACGGTGAACGAGCTGCCCGGCAAAATGCCGGAGACAAACCAAAGGAGGAGTGCGTTAAGCACGAGGATAAAGAATCCCATGGTGACGAGAATAAGGGGCAAACAGAGGATCAGAAGCAGGGGGCGCACCAAGGCATTGATCATACCCAAGAGGAGCGAGGCGAAGGCCAGACCAGTGAAGCTGGTATAATCGATCCCCGGCACGATCCATGCCGCAGCAAAGACCGACACCGCGGTGACGAACCACCGGATGAAAAATTCGGCCAAGGAAATACCCACACACCCAGCCTAAACCCACGAACGCAGGGTGAAAGCCGAAAAAACTTGGCCCCCGGCAGGCCTCCCAAGTTAACTAACCCCTGAACACACATCTGGAATATGCCTAAAAAAGTCAAAAAGTCCGCCGCCAAGCCGGCCAAAAAGGCGGTCAAAAAAACCACAGCGCGCAAACCGGTCGCCGCCCGCAACCGCGCCTCCATCGCCATCCCGGCCCGAGTCATGACCCGCCGGGTGGGAGGAAAATCGGAAGTGGTCGGCCTTGTCGGTTCGGTCACAATGGAAGACATCGCTCTGAAAGCTTATTACCTCGCCGAGCGCCGGATAAATTCCGGCCTACCGGGCGACTCGGAATCCGACTGGCTGCAAGCCGAGCGCGAGTTGCGCCGTTAAGAGGTCACCGAATCCTGGGCCACCGCGCGGGACGTAAATCTTTATGATGCTGAACGTCCCAGGCACGCCGAGAACCAATTCCGCCGCTGCTTGGCTGCGACGCTCTTCGCCGTCGGCGGAAAGCTTGCGCGCCTTCCTGCAGTCCGGTGCGCTCTTTGCTTGGTCCGAGGACCGTTGGATCATCGCGTGGGGCGATCCGGTGAAGTCCGCGCAGCCGCACCCGGACCATTTGTCCTTCTACCGGCCGGACTTCATGCTGCGCGACCTGCAGCCTTGGCGTATCTACCCGCACGCCGCCGCCGTTTCGCCCGACGGGCTTGCGCAGCAATTGCAAGGTGAGGCGTCCGTGCGTGCGTGGGGCGAATTTGATGTCACCGCCTTCGCCGCGACTTTCCATGCCGTGCAGGGGGTCCTGCGGCGCGGCGAATTGTCGAAAGCGGTGCCCGCCGTTTTTGAACAAAGCGCCGGCCCGCTGCAGGAAGCCGAGCTCGAGCGGGCCCTGCGTGCGCTGGCTAATCTCCCGGCCGGATTGATGCCTTATGGATACTGGGATGCGAACGGCGGTTGCTTGGGAGCCTCGCCCGAATTGCTCTTCGCCAACGACGGCGTGGAAATCCATACCATGGCCGTGGCCGGCACAGCGCGGGCCGGACGTGCCCCGGACGAGATGATGGACGACCCCAAAGAGCGGAGCGAACACGCACTCGTGCTGGAGGATTTAACTGCGCAGATCGGGCCACTCGGAAGCGTGACCCGCGGGGCGACCAGATTGTGGCGCATCGGGATTCTTTCCCACCTGCGCACCGACCTGCGGGTCACACCCGCGCAAGCTCCGGCCTTTGCGGATTTGGTGCGCCTGCTCCATCCCACGCCGGCCGTGGGCATCGCTCCGCGCGGAGACTGGCGCCAGTGGACGGAGCGATTGGACGGGGCGGAGCGCGGGGCTTTCGCCGCGCCTTTTGGCTTGTCCCTGCCCGATGGCACCGCACGCTGCCTCGTAGCGATCCGCGGCGTGCAGTGGAACCGGGAGTCTGCGCGCTGCGGGGCCGGATGCGGTCTGGTCGCGGGCAGTGACCTCACGCGCGAGACGGCTGAGTTGCGGCTCAAACTCGCCGCCACCCGCGGCAACCTCGGACTTTGAACGCGGCGCAAACGAACCGCGCGCTCTCCGCGGAAATTCTTCTCGCTCTGCACGCGGCGGGCGTGCGCACGATTTGTCTGTGTCCGGGCGGGCGCAATGCCCCCCTCGTGCTGGCCTGCGATGCGGCGCGCGCATCCTTCGAAGTGGTTTCATTTTTCGAAGAACGCAGCGCGGCTTTTTTCGCGCTCGGGCGGGAGGCACGCGACGGGCGGCCGGTCGCGGTCATCACCACTTCGGGCACGGCGGCGGCCGAGTTGCTGCCCGCCATGCTCGAAGCGGCGCACAGCGGGCGTCGCCTTATCGCGGTGACGGCAGACCGTCCCCGCAGGTTGCGCGGCACCGGTGCGCCGCAGACGATCAACCAGTTGCCGCTCTTTGCCGCCGCCGCCGTGCCGGTGGTCGACATTGACACGCCGGGGGAACTCGAAGGTTTGCCCCCACGACACGGACCCTTTCATCTCAACGTGTGCTTCGAAGAGCCGCTGGTGGAGGGTGTGGTCGAAAGTATCGCCGTGGGGAGTCCGGAGGAACCGCCGCGCGAAAGACCATGGATGGAAACGCAGGATGCCCGGCGGGCTTGCCAAGATTTTTTCCGGAAAGTGCGTCATCCGCTCGTGCTTGTCTCGTCGCTCGATCCGCAAGACGCGCACGCGCTGGCACCGTGGCTGGCCTCGCTGGATAGCCCGCTCTACCTCGAGTCGGTTTCCCAATTGCGCGATCATCGCAACCTGCAGGAATTCAGTCTTCACTCCGGCGAGCGCCTACTGCTCACGCCGGAATGCCGCGCGGCCTGCGATGGTGTGATCCGCATCGGCGGGGTACCCACCCCGCGCTTCTGGCGCGAATGCGAACACTGGAACGTGTTGCACGTCTCGACGGTGAACTTTCCCGGTCTGGCCACCGCATCACCGGTGGTGCCACTGGCGGCTTTCCGCGAAATTTGCGCGGATTTTGCACCGAAGGCCGGACGAACGGGTCCGCTCTTCTCCCGCGACCGCGCGGCGGCAGAGCAACTGGAGAAAATGCTCCGTGCGGAACCGCGCAGCGAAGCCGGATTGGTCCGTATGCTGGCCACCCGCCTGGCCGATGATGCGCGGGTCTTCCTCGGTAACAGCCTGCCGATCCGCGAATGGGATCTGGCCGCACCGCGCCAGGAAAACCATCGCACGATCCACGCCAACCGCGGTGTCAATGGGATCGATGGTTTGGTCTCAACCGCCCTCGGGTTGGCCGGAGCGGATCGGCCAACCGCGGCACTGCTCGGCGATTTGTCGGCGCTTTACGACCTGGCCGGACTGTGGCCGTCCGGACAACTCGGTGAAGCCGAGATCACTCTGGCCGTGATCAATAACGCGGGCGGACAAATCTTCGACCGCATGTTCCAGCACGCGGCATTTCTCAATACTCACCAACTGCGTCTGCGCGGTTGGGCGGAAATGTTCGGCTGGCACTACGGGGTGGTTGCAGGGCCGAGCGACACGTTTCCGGCCGGATCTCCGCGCCTCGTCGAGGTGTTGCCCGACGCGGAAGCGACACGACGGTTGGCTGACGCTTACGCGGACCTCTGGCGCTGATCTGCGGGAGGCTGCGCATAGCTCTGGATGCGAAAGCCATGTGGGGTTAAATTATGCCTTCATGGCCAAGCGCATCATCTGGATCTCGGGGGCCACGATTTTCCTCTTGGCCACGGCGGCCGCCTTTTTGCTTCTGGCCGATAAGGATCCCTTCTACCGCCTGACCGCATGGGCCGGTTTCGGACGTCACAGTGTCTACGACGACAAAATTGCCGCGGCCGCGGCGCGAAATGGCTTGGACCCTCTCTTGGTCAAGGCGGTCATCTGGCAAGAAAGCCGTTTCCACCCCGACAAGCTCGGCGGTCACGGCGAACGCGGATTGATGCAGGTGACCGAACCGGCGGCACAGGACTGGGCGACGGCGGAACGGATCGAAACCTTCGTTCCCGAGGACCTGCTCGACCCGAAAACCAACATTGAGGTCGGCACATGGTATCTGGGCCGCGCTTTGCGTCATTGGTCCACGCAAGAAGATCCATTGCCCTTCGCTTTGGGTGAATACAATGCCGGACGCAGCCGCGTGCAGCGCTGGTCGGGCGGCGAATTGATCACAGCCGAAGAGTTGCGCCGGGCCATGGATATCGCCAGCACCCGGGCTTACATCGCCGCGGTGCGGGCGCGCTACGAATATTATCGCGAGCGAGGCGACCGGATCAGCCAGGCGGAGTGATTCAGGAACCAGCAGGAGCCTGCTCTCCCGTGATCACGACAGGAGCGGCGTCCGCAGGTGCCACGACTTCGGGAACGGCTTCGGTCGCGGCCGGTTTTTCTTCGGCCGGTTTGGGCGGATTTTTCGGCTGAGGCACCGACTCGAGACGCCCATCGGCGTATTCGATCACGTAGCCTTCGTGGGTGAGCCAAAGAAGATCGTTGATCACGGCATCACGGGCCGGATCGGCGGGAGCCGGCGGGGTGGATTCGGCTGGCGGTGCGTCGGGGGCCGGTGAGGGCGGCGCCGCGACCACGGGGGCCGGGACGAGGAGGTCGAGGAGTTGGGTGCGGCGGAGGGACTTTTTACCGCGGATGGTCTCGATGATCTTGCGGATGGAATCGCTGACCGGTGTTTCTTCGAGGTTGAGATGCCGCGAGCGGGAGGCGGAAACGAAGGTGGTCCGGTTGGCGCTTTTGTGGAAACGCAGGCCGGCGCCGCTGAGTGCGCGGCTCAAACTTTGGGCCAAACGGAGGGGAAACCGCTCTTCTTCATCGCGCGCGTAATTGAGCAAGGGGGCGAGAGCGGGATCGACGGCGGTGGTCTTCGGGTCGCCGGGCACGGGGGCGAGATCAAGGAATTTGAGGTGCGCGGCGGCATGGTGGGTGTCGAAATGGCGTTCCACCGCTGCGAGGTCGGCCAGTTTTTCCGGGGCCTCGCCTTCGAGCGGGTAATACTCGACCGACTTCGAAGCTTCGGCGCGCCACTTCTCGATCACTTCCGGATCGCGTTCCATTTTCAGCCGGGAGCGGAAAGTTTCGAAGTCGAGACGGGCGAAACGTTCGCGATGAAGGTCACGGAGCTTGCGCTCGAAATCATGATGGTTCGGCGGACCGAGCAGGAGGCCGGACATACCGCAAACCGCGACGACCGGGAAATTGCCTTTGGGCGGTTCGATTTCGACGGTCTCGGCGCGGTAGAGTTCTTCCCGCTTCTTACGCAGGAGGTGACGCAAAGCGGTGTCGCGGTTGAGCCACACGCTCCGGTCGACGTCGACCACATAGAACGGCCCTTCCGGCTGCTTCGGCGCGGAGGTAAGGTCGATGGTGTAGGAGGCCGGGTTGCGCAGGAGGATGCGAGCAATGTCGAAGAGGCTGAAGGTTTTGCCGGTGTGGCGGACTTGCTGGGCCACGGTTTCGACCGCGGGGGCGGTGGCAGTGAAGGCGATGCGGAGCCAGGGAAAAGGATTCGGGGGCGGGACCGGATGTTCGTCGCGGCGGGGACCAGAGAACTTATCGCGGGCCGGCGGTCCGCGGAATTCCTTGCGATCGCGGTTCGGCGGTTTTCCCCGGCTGAAGCCACCGCGCTGGTCCGGACGCGGACCACGGGGCTCGCGCGGTTCGCGGAACTCGCGCGATTCGAGCGGCGGGGCCGACGACGAGTCCTTGGCCCATGAGGGACGGAAGTCGAGGGCGCTGAGATCCAGCGTCGGGGCGTCTTCGGGCATGAGCACAAGGCCGCCGGAGAGGCAGCCGGGAAACTATTCCGTAATGATATCCTTGTAGGTCATGCCCGCCGGAATCATGGGCAAGACGTGCTCGGTGTAAGGGGTCATGACGTCGAGGACGTAGACACCTTTGGCATCGAGCATCCGCTGGAGGGCGGGCAGGAGGTCTTTTTTGTGGATGACGCGCTCGCAAGGCACACCGAAGCCTTTGCAAATCTCCACATAGTCGGGGTAAATGCGCGCGGTGTCCTCGGGGTCCCCGAGGAAGGTGTGGCCGCGGTTGCTCTCGTAAAAACGGTCCTCCCATTGCACCACCATGCCGAGGTGCTGGTTGTTGAGGATGATGGCCTTGGCCGCGATTTTTTCGACGTGGGCGCAGGCTAGTTCCTGCACGTTCATGAGGAAAGAGCCGTCGCCGTCGATGTCGATGACTTCGACATCAGGACAGGCAACTTTCACGCCCATGGCGGCGGGATATCCGAAGCCCATGGCACCGAGACCGGCCGAAGTGATGAAGGTGCGTGGCTTGTCGAAATCGTAATACTGCGCAGCCCACATCTGGTGCTGCCCCACCCCGGTGGTAAGGATGGCCTGGCCTTTGGTCAGTTTGTAAAGCTGCTCGATGACGTATTGCGGCTGGATGGCATCATCCGTGTCCTTGTAACGGAAAGGCTGGGCTTTTTTCCAAGCGGCAATTTTGTCATACCATGGCTTGAAGCGCTCGAATTTGTTGCCCTTGACACGCTCGAAGCCTTCCTTGGCCAAGAGTTCGTTGAGGCGCTTGAGCGCGTATTTCACGTCGCTGAGGATCGGAAGCGCGACGACCTTGTTCTTATCCAGCTCGGAATCGTCGATGTCGACGTGGACGATGGTCCCGTGTTCCGCAAATTTTTCCACCTTGCCGGTCACGCGGTCGTCGAAGCGCACGCCGATGGCAAGAAGGAGGTCGGCTTCGTTAACCGCATTGTTGGCGTAAACCGTGCCGTGCATGCCGAGCCACTTGAGCGAGAGCGGATGCGTCTCGGGGAAGCAACCGATACCCATGAGCGTGGTGGCCACGGGAATCTGGGCGCGCTCGACAAATTCGAGCAACTCGGGCGAGGCATCCGACGTGATGATACCGCCGCCGCAATAAATCATGGGTTCGCGCGACTGCTTGATGAGATCGATCATCTCGAGCAGTTGCTCGTCGGTCGCCCGTTTGTCCGGGTTGTATCCCCGCAGGGTGATCGTCTCAGGAAAGACGGGTTCCATTTTTTGGTTCTGGATATTCTTCGGCAGGTCGATGACGACGGGGCCGGGGCGTCCGGAAGTCGCGATGTGGAATGCTTCTTTGACGATGCGAGGAATTTCCCGGATGTCCCAGATCAGGTAACTGTGCTTGACGATCGGCAGGGTCATGCCGAAGAAGTCGGTTTCCTGGAAAGCGCCTCGTCCGATCATTTCCTGCGGAACCTGACCGGTCACGGCGATGACCGGTACCGAATCCATGAAGGCATCGGCCAGGCCGGTGACGAGGTTGGTCGCGCCGGGCCCGGAGGTGGCCATGCAGAGGCCGACTTTACCCGTGGCACGAGCGTAACCTTCGGCGGCAAAGACCCCGCCCTGCTCGTGACGCGGGAGGATGGTGCGGATTTGTTTTGAACGCGTAAGTGCTTGATGGATAGGCATACTGGCCCCACCCGGGTAAGCAAATATGGTGTCCGCCCCTTCGAGTTCAAGGCACTTGACGAGGATCTCCGCGCCGTTCATCAGCTTCGCGCTCTGCTGGGCTGAGGCTGGTCCTCGGGCGGTGGCGGTCGAAATACTCATCCCGTGCTTATAGCGGACAGCGCGGTGGGAAGCAACCATCAGAGTGAGGGTTCCCGGATAGCCGAAACCGGCATTCTTTGGAACATAGGGGCGATTCATGCTAATGGTTACGGTCATGGACGAGCATTTTTGGTGGGCGGCGCCGGCTTTGCTTGTCGGCGGCCTGATCGGTTTTCTTCTCGGCCATTTGCGTGCAGTGCGTGCCGGGGCGGAAGCGGCAGCAGCCCGTTCGCAGGCCGAGGAGCTCGGCCGGCAAATCCAATCCCTCGAAGAAGAGCGTCGTGACATGGCCTCGCAACTGCGGGACTACACCGGAGAACTGGCCACCGAAAAACAAAAGGCGGCTGGTCTCGAAGAGTCACGCGCAGCCCTCAAGGCGGAATTTGAAAACCTTGCCTCGTCCATCCTCGAAGACAAATCGAAGCGCTTCACCGAGCAAAACCGCGCGCAACTCGAACAGTTGCTCGGTCCCCTGGGCGAGCGTTTGCAGGAGTTCAAACGCCAGGTCCACGAGGCCTACGGGGAGGAAGGCAAGGCGCGTCATGCCCTGACCGAGGAAGTGCGGCGCCTAAGCGAGCTTAACCAGCAGGTGTCACGCGAAGCGGGCAACCTCACCCAGGCCCTGAAGGGTCAGGCGAAAACACGGGGCAACTGGGGCGAGATGATCCTCGAGTCAGTGCTGGAAAAAGCGGGATTGGTCAAAGGTCAACATTTCCGCACCCAAGTGTCGGCCACCGGTGAAGGCGGCCGGCGCTTGCAGCCCGACGTGGTGCTCGACCTGCCCGGCGGCCGGCAGCTAATCATCGACGCGAAGGTGTCGCTCGTCGCTTACGAACGCCAATGCAGCGCAACCGGCGACGGGGAACGCGCTGCGGCGGCGAAGGAACATGCCGATGCCCTGCGCCGGCACATTGAGCAACTCTCGTCGAAAGACTACGCTCATCTGGCTGGCATCAATTCACCGGACTTTGTCTTTCTCTTCGTACCGATCGAACCCGCGCTCCACGCCGCGCTGGACACCGCACCCGATCTTATCGGCGAGGCATTGGAACGGAACGTCGTGCTGGTCACGGCTCCGAACGTCGTGGCCACTGCGCGGCTGGTCGCGCAGCTCTGGCAGCAGGACAAACAAAGCCGTTTCGCGGTGCAAATCGCCGAGCAGGGTGGAAAGCTCTATGACAAATTTTCCGCCTTCTGCCGCGATCTTGAAAATATCGGTTTACGCATCCGACAGACGCAGGAGAGTTATGATGACGCGATGAACAAATTGCGCGACGGGCGCGGCAACCTTATCGGCCATACCGAAAAACTACGCGCGCTCGGGGCCAAGACAACGGCCCAGCCCCCGACCCTGCTTGCCGCGGCAAGCGAGAATGACGGCGCAGAGGGCTCTTCCGCCGGGCAGCCATAGACCGCCGCGACAAATCGGGCCCGGGCCTACCGCGAAAGGTCCGATTGCCGCAGCACGCGAAAACCCCGACCCTCGAGCACGGCGCTCGCGCATTCCAAATCGTCAGTGTGCACGGCGACGAGGGGACGTCCGCGGGGACGCACCAGCAAGGTGTAGCTGAAGAGGATGTTCACTTCGGCCTCGAGCAGGGCGGCGAGGAGACGGGGAAGGTCGGAGGCGCCTTCCTCGAGTTCGGCCACCGCAACCTCGCAGGCGCCGTAGGCGATATCGTGACGGTCAAACAATTCTTCGAGCAGTTCGGGGTCACTGACAATGATCCGCGCGATCGATGTTTCGGAGGAGTCCTGAATGCTCAAAGCGAGCACGACCACGCGCGCTTCGGAGAGCATTTTGACCACCTCGAGGAGAGCGCCGACCCGGTTTGCGAGAAAGACGGAATACTGGCGTACAGCGGGTCCCTGGAGTTTTTCGGTGGTCTCGGTGGTCATGGCAGGCGGTTCTATTTATAAAGATAAAGAAGGCAAAAATCTGAGGCCGGTCCCCCGGTGGCTTCGAGCTGGACAAAATACTGGCCCGTGGTCGCCGCTGTCACGCCAACAGCAGCGAGGCCCGGTTCTTGGTGCTCCACAACCTCCACGGCCCGGCCGTCCGGACCGAAAAGGGTCAGCTTTGTTTTCCCTTCGGACGGCTCGACGGCCGCGCAAAACCAGTAATCATTGCCCCGGAAGAGGTTCACCACCAGCCGTTGTGGTTTTCCCGACTCGATGCGGCCGCTCCAGACACGATCCCGCATTTTGAATCCCTCGTTGGAAAGGGCTGTGCCAAGGTCGGCCAGCCTGACACGGAGGGCTGCGGGGGCGAGCAGGGCTGCAGGAGGGGGTATATCGGGGGTCGGAGGTTGCGCGAAGGACAGGCAGGGCCAGAGAATGGTGAGACCGATGAAGGTGGGAGTCTTCATGGTTCTTTGGCCGCCATGGCGGCGATGAACTGCGTGGTGATTTCTTTGACCGCGAGAACACGCTTCTCCCCGAATTCCGCCGGTTCCATCCCCTGCATCGTTTGCTCGAGCGAGGCCAAAGCCAGATCCGTCTGGATGACCGACGCATCACTGCGTGATTTTTCCGGCAGCACTTGCAATTCCTCGCGCAGCCAGCCGACAAGTTCGGCTTGGCGCAGGAGGCCGGCAGATTTTTCTTCTCCGCTAAGTTCGGCCGCCCGGCTGCCCACTTCGAGCGCGCGGAGCCAGGCACCTGCGGTGATGAGAGAAGCAAGGGCTTCATCGCGTTGCGCTATCATGGCTCGCCGGATATCGTTGGTGGTTGCTTCAAGTTCCTCGCGCAAGGCGAACCAATCATTTTGATTGGCAAAGTCCGCAATGCTCTTGCCGCGCACCAGAACATCCTCGCCCACTCCGAGCGCGCCGGCCAAGGCAATGATATCTTTGCCGGTATTTTTGACCTGCTGGCCGTCCTGTGCCTCGACCGCCACGTAGCCGTCGGTGATAAGCGCGCCGAGATTGAGTGCGGTGCGCGGCCTGGTCGGATAGGTCGTCGGCACGGGCGCTCGATAGAATGACATCCAGTCCGGCTTACCTGCTTTGTCGATGGCGGAAAACAACTCCGCCGGAGTGGGCACGGTAAGCGGTGCGGTGCGCTCTGCACCCGCGCGCTGTTTCGTGGTCAGTTGCGCCGCACCCGTGCAAAGTCCGAAGGCCCCGGCAAGGAGAAAGACGGCGGGCGCCTTCACCTTCTTGCCACTAAACGGCCACCCCGGCCGGGCTGCCAGCCCGATCTTGGGGCGCCCGAGCGGACAGCTTCCACAACAATTCCCGCGTGCTCCGCGCAGGCGCAACCAAGAACAGTGGCCCAAATACAAAAGTGCACCACCCACCACCGCGACAAGGACAGATATTTCTATCATGATGACCACTCCAACCAAAGCGTGCCGAGTTGGAAGGTCAAGACCGCACCGAGCCAGGCCAGGGCGGACATGTAGGTAAAGCCGAAAAGTGCCCAGCGCCAGCCGGCCTCTTTGGCCATGACGGCCACAGTCGCACCGCACTGCAGGCAGAGGGCGAAGAAAACCATGACGGCCAAGGCGACGGGCACGGTGAACACGGGGTGCCCGGCGCGCGGCCCGTGCGTCCAGAAATCGCGAGTCAAGGCCGAACGCAAGTCGTCGGAGCCTTCATCAGCATGGTGTCCGACTCCATAAATCGTTCCCAGCGTGGAGATGATGACCTCGCGCGCGGGAAAACTGGCGAGCACACCCACCGTGATTTTCCAGTCGAAGCCGGCCGGATCGAAAACCGGCTGCAGAGCGCGTCCAGCCCGGGCCAAATAGCTTTGCTCGAGGTAGGCGGCATCGACGGCGCGGTCGACCGCAGAGCTGTCGTTAAGCACGGACAAGTCCGCCGTGACGCGTTCACGCACTTCGACGGGACGCGGGAAATAAACTAGGGCCCAGATAACAATGGTCATGGCCACAATCACCGTCCCGGCGCGCACGAGAAATTCTCGCGCGCGCTCCCACATCCGCCAGAAAATGTCGCGCATGCGCGGCAGGCGATAAGGCGGCATCTCGAGAAGAAACGGTTGCGGCCGGGTGTGCAGGACGAATTTGTTAACCGCCCAAGCCACGGGGATGGCAACAGCTAGGCCGACGACATGGATGGCGAAAAGCATCCCTCCGGCCAGGCCAGCGCCGAAGGAAGGCTCGATAAATGCGCCGATCATTAGCGTGTAGACCGGTAATCGCGCCGAGCAACTCATCAGCGGGGAAACCAGAATCGTGGTCAGTCGGGCGCGCGGATCCTCGATGGTGCGCGCGGCGAGGACGCCCGGAATAGCACACGCATAGCTCGAGAGCATGGGCACGAAACTTTTCCCGTTGAGGCCGCACCAGCCGAACATTTTATCCATTAGAAACGCGCCGCGCGCCATGTAGCCGGTATCTTCGAGAAGAGCGATGAAGAAAAAGAGGATGAGAATTTGCGGCAGAAAAATAATCACCCCGCCCACCCCGCCGACAACCCCGTCGACCACCAGGCTCTGCAAGGCGGGCCACGGGGCAAGCCACGGCGCGACCAGCTCCCCGACGCTTGCGACCACCGCCTCGATCGCTTCCATAAAGGGTCCGGCCCAGCGGTAAATCGATTGAAAAACAACAAACATCATCAGGACAAAAACCGCCAATCCCCAGACGCGATGGGTCAGCACGGTGTCGAGGCGCTCGGTCGGGGACCGTCGCCGCTTTTCCGGGAACCTGACCGCGGCGGCCGTGAGATGGCCGAGGTGCTCGTAGCGGAGAAGCGCTTCGGCCGAAAGCGGGTGCCATCCCGCAGCGGACAGGACATCGCGAGCGGCGCCAAGCAGCGGGGCAGGGTCCGAGCCTGCGGGCCAACCGGTGCGCTCCAGCACGGCACTGCGGGGATCGAAAAGAATGCGGCGCAGTTCCCCGGGTGCGAGCAGACTCGCCCCTTCTTTTTCCAATCCGGCGGCGAGGTATTTCACCGCGCGGTCCACCGCCTCCGGCCAAGGTACCTGCACCATGAGTGCTCCGTGGTCGACCGCTTGCGCCACGGCATGTCCGAGAGCATCTACCCCCTCGCCCTTGGTCGCGACCATGCGGACGACCGGAACCCCGAGACAACGCGAGAGCAGGGCAGGGTCAATGGTGATCCCGGCCCGGTCCGCCGCATCGGCCATATTGAGCGCGATGACCATGGGCAGGCCGAGGTCGGCCACTTGCGAGGCGAGGAAAAGATTGCGCACCACATTGGATGCATCGACCACGCAGACTACGGCGTCCGGTTTTTCTTCGCCGTCGAGGTGACCGGCCAGGAAATCGAGCGCCACGCGTTCATCGGGCGAAGATGCTGCAAGGCTATAAGTGCCGGGGAGGTCGACGAGAGTGAAGGCGCGTCCGCCGCTTTCCCATGGACCGGATTTTTTTTCGACCGTGACACCCGGGTAGTTCCCGATTTTTTGGCGGGCACCGGTCAGGCGGTTGAAAAGGGTCGTTTTGCCCGTGTTCGGATTGCCGACCAGAGCGATGCGAACCCGGCGGGTTTTGTCTTTGCTCATGCTCACACCACCCGCTCAACCAAACCGTAGGACTTGCACGGCTGCCGCATCGCTTTTGCGCAGACTCAAGCGCAAGCCCCCGAACTCGATCTCGATCGGGTCGCCGAGCGGCGCCACTTGAATGACCGCCACTTCCGTGCCGGGCAACAGCCCCATGGCGAGGAGGCGTTGAAACGCTGGGTGTTCGGGGGCTCCAAATTGGACGCGGCCGCGGTCGCCGGCCCGCAAGGCAGCCAGCGGACAAATTTCCCCGCTCATTGCGCGGCGGAGGACATCCGGCGCTGGGCTTTCTGCAAGGCACAGACCTGCACGCAACCCAACATGCAACGACGCAGGGCGACACAGCTGTTTTGACAACGGACCATAACAGGGTCGCGGCCCGAAAGGACCTCGACCTCGACACCCTCCCGGAAACCGACCCGCCGGAGATGCTTGGCCCACTCACTGGTATCATCCAATGAAACCACCTGATTGCTCACCCAGCGCGGGCTGTGCTCGAGACTGAATGTCATGGGCCGACTCATAAAACTTCCGTACTTGAGACTTAGTCTCAAAGATGGATTGAGGCAATCGATATTACCTGCCGACACCCGATCTGTCCTTGGATGCGGCCGGGTTTCAACGCCGCAAGGTGCGTTCCCTCCGCGCAAGGGAGGCCAAGGGCGTTTCAGGGATTAAAACCCTAATTTACAACGTTTTACGGCAATGGAAACCGCGAGGTGAAGGCGTGGACGCGATCTTTCAATCGCTCAAGTTCTTGGGGATTTCCCGACTGCTGCAGCGCGGCGTGAATCAAGTCGGCGATTTCCATCATTTCCTCTTCCTGCATCCCGCGGGTCGTCATGGCCGGCGTGCCGATACGGATGCCGCCGGTCTTCATGATCGGCTCGGTATCGAACGGGATGGCGTTCTTGTTCACCGTGATGCCGGCCAAATCGAGGGTCTCCTGCGCTTCCTTGCCGTTGATTCCCGCGGGCCGGAGGTCGACGAGGAGCACGTGGTTCTCCGTGCCACCGGAAACGATAGTGTATCCGAGCATGGAAAGACGCGCAGCCAGTGCTTTGGCGTTGGCCACAACTTGGGCCGCGTAGGCGCGGAAGTCCGGCTGGAGGGCTTCATGGAAGCAAATCGCCTTGGCGGCAATGACGTGCATCAGCGGGCCGCCCTGCACCCCGGGAAAGACCTGGGCATCGATCGACTTGGCATATTGCGCCTTGCACAAAATCACACCCGAGCGCGGTCCGCGCAGGCTCTTGTGCGTCGTGCTGGTGACAAAGTCGGCATACGGCACCGGGCTGGGATGGACCCCGCCTGCCACGAGTCCCGCGATATGGGCCATGTCAACGAAGAGAAGAGCACCCACCGCGTCGGCAATTTCACGCATGCGCTTGAAATCGATGATCCGCGGGTAGGCGGACGCACCGGCGGTAATCATCTTGGGACGGCATTCCTCGGCCAATCTGGCCAGGGCATCATAATCGATCGTCCCCTTCTCGCGGCTCACTCCGTAGTGGACGATATCGTAAAGTTTGCCCGAAAAATTCGCTTTGTGCCCGTGCGTGAGGTGTCCGCCGTGGGCGAGGTCCATGGTGAGAATCCGGTCGCCGACGGACAACGCGGAAAAATAAACCGCGGTATTTGCCTGGCTGCCGCTGTGGGGTTGCACGTTGGCATGCTCGGCCCCGAAAAGTTCCTTGGCCCGTTCGATGGCCAGCGACTCGACCACGTCGACATGCTCGCAACCGCCGTACCAACGCCGCCCCGGATAACCCTCGGCATATTTGTTGGTCAGGGCGGAACCCTGCGCTTCGCGCACTGCACGACTGGTGAAATTCTCGGAGGCAATAAGCTCGATGTTTTCGAACTGACGGCGTTCCTCGTCATGGATGGCGGCGGCGATGGCCGGGTCGGTTTCCTCGATGGCGGTAATATCCGAGGGTTCGTGGGCCGTCCGGGTTTGGGTGGCTGTGTTCATGGTGTTTTTCTCTCCGGTCACTAATGGAATAACATGGGACATGGCGCGCTGGATGTCTGCTTTGCAGGACTCGTAAGTGGCGCGTGTGCCCCCGATGGGATCTGTTACGTCTGCGCGGCCGCCCTTGGCTGCCTCCTCGAAGCGCAGGAGGCGGGTTTTCGACGCCATCTCGGGAAAAAGAAGCAGCAGCATGTCAAGATGGTCCCGCGTCATGGTAAAAATGTAATCGGCCTGCTGCAGCAGGTGGGCGCTGACCGGTTGGCTGCGGATGTCCGCGATATCGATACCCTCTTTTCCCAGCACCTCGATAGCGTGCGCGCTGGGCGGCTGGCCATGGCCCGCACCGAGGCCGGCCGAGGCAACTTTGACCCGGTCGCCGGCCATGTGACGCAGAAGGCCCTCGGCCATCGGGCTGCGGCAGACATTTCCCGTGCAGATGAAAAGGACGTGCTTCATGAACCAAGACGCCCGATACCGGGCCCCAGCGCCAGCGTAACGGAGGCAGCGGGCAAGTCAATCAGACCTCCCGACTTGCCTCGATGCCTTTGCGGTGATCGCATGGCGGCGATGAAAAAGTTATCTGTTCTCCTCGCCGCAGCTGTCCTTCCAGTGATTTCTCTGGTCCACGCCTCCGAACCCGCTCCCACCGGCCCCTTCACCCTCCCGGAGTTGCCCTACGATTACGACGCCCTTGAACCGCACATCGATACCGAAACGATGAAGATCCACCACAACAAGCACCATGCGGCCTACGTGAACAATGCCAACAAGGCGCTGTCGGGTCACCCCGACCTGTCCAAATTGACCGTATGGGAACTGGTCGCACACCTCGACGAGGTGCCCGAAGAGATCCGCACCACCCTGCGCAACAACGCCGGCGGACACGCCAACCACTCGCTCTTCTGGCTGATGATGAAACCCGGTGGGGGCGGCGAACCGACCGGCGATCTGGCCGAGGCAATCAAGGACACGTTCGGCAGTTTTGCCGGGTTCAAAGAGGAATTTACCGCCGCGGCGATGAGGGTTTTCGGCAGCGGTTGGGCCTGGTTGACCATCACCCCTGACGGCGAGATGGTCATCGAAACATCACCCAATCAGGACAGCCCGCTGATGAATGGCGGCAAACCCCTCCTCGGTCTCGACGTCTGGGAACACGCCTACTATCTGAAAAATCAGAACCGCCGCGGGGAATATATCGATGCGTGGTGGGACGTGGTCAACTGGGAGTACGTCGCCGGAAAATACAACGAGGCCAAAAGATAAACCCGCCGCCGCTTCAGTGCGACACGCTCTTGGAAAACAGGTTGATCACCACAACACCGGCCATGATCAAAGCCATTCCACCGATCGCCGGAGCGTCGAGTCGTTGCCCTAGCACGATCCATGAAATGAGTGCGACGAGCACGATGCCCGCACCGCACCAAATGGCATAGGCGATGCCCACGGACATCACCCGCAAGGTGAGCGAGAGAAAGTAAAAGGCCACCCCGTAGCCGCAGGCGACGATCAAGGAAGGCAGAAGGCGGGAGAATCCATCGGTGGCTTTGAGTGAAGAGGTAGCGATCACTTCGGCCACGATGGCAATGGCAAGGTAGAGGTAGGTCATGGGAAGGAGGTGTGCAGGTTGAAAGGCAAGAAAGTTGGAAGGTGAAAGGTAACCAGTGACGAGTGGTCAATCCGCCGAAGAGTGCAGTTGCAATGGTGCATACCGCGCCAGTTGGCGGAAATGGCCATCGCGTGCCATGAGATGCAGTCCGTTTCGCATGGCGTTCTGGGCAATAAGCAGATCGGGAATTCCGATACCATTGAGACCATCACGCAGGCAGGTGATCTGCAGGCGAATGACTTCATCCCAATCAGACTGCATGGGCTCCCGTTGAAGCTCCCCAAGGAGGTCGATCAACCGTCGCTGCCGCTTGACGTGCAGGGCAGGAACAAGCTCGGCGAGGATGAGGTCGTTGATAACGACCCGGCCGTCGTCGAGAAGAGATTCAAGTTCTTTCGCATGACTCCCCGAGCGGAAGTAATCGATCCACACGGAACTGTCGACCAGCACCCTCACTTCCGGCGATCGCGCAGCTTGTCGAAGTCGATCGTCAGGTCAACTTTGCCTTTGTATCTCTTGAGGCCGAGCGTCCGATTTTTCCGGATGAGATCTTCGAGCGCTGTAATGATCACCGCCGTTTTTGTTTTCTGTCGGGTAATTCTCAGGGCCTCTTCAAGCAGGGGGGCGGGCAGATCGAGTGTCGTTCTCATGATCCCAATCTATGCATATAAGCCATGATTTCAATGCATAAACTTCGAGGCAGGACCATCAGGCGCAAGTGGCGCAAAGGCGTGGCCAAAAAACAATCAAGCCGACGGTGAGAGCTATAAGCGAAGCGAACAAAACCGCGGCGGCCGCGAGGTCTTTCAGTTTTTTGACTTCGGGGTGTTCGTCGGGGTGAGCGAGGTCGGCAACGTATTCGATCGCGGTGTTGAGCGCCTCGGCCACCCAGACCAGGCCGATGGCGAGGACAGCGGCGATCCATTGGCCGGCAGTGATCTCAAACCACCACCCGAGGACGATGACCACGACAGTCGCGAGAAGATGGATGCGGGCGTGGACTTCACTCCTGAGCAGCGCGGCGATGCCGCGGAAGGCACAGGCGAAGCTTTCGGCTTCGCGAGAGACGAATCCGCGGCGGTTGGTCATGATGACAAACTATAGCAGATTACCGGCACAGTGCGGGACTTCGGTTCGGTGCTGCGGATACACGGTGCGCGTGTCCACTGGGAAGGGTGAGGACGGACAGACCGCTCGCCCCTACTTTGGGAGAGGGCCGGCGACGGCGCTCCGACAGGGCTACTTTTGGCCTTGCGGCGGGAAAAATTCCGGCGGGTTTTCCGCGGCGCCGAGGGGCTTGCTTTCAGCTTTTTCTTCGGCGGCTTTTTTCTCTCCGTAGCCGGGAATGCTTTCCGAGGGTGGGATGCGCTGGCAGGAAACAGCGGCCAACGCGAAGGCGGCGAGAAGAAAAGGGAAGGATTTCACAGGGTCAATCGGGAACCACGAGGCGCACCTTGCCGCCGTGTTTGGCCGCACCTGCGTCGAGGAGACTGCGGATGGCATGGATGGTCTGACCACGCTTGCCGATGATGCGGGGCAGATCGGTCTGCCGAGCCTGCACGGTGTAAACATCTTTGCCCTCCACCGCGGCATGGGCGAGGAAGACTTCGTCGGGATGGCCGGCGAGGCGGCGCAGGACGAAGTTAAGGAATTCCTCCATGAGCGGAGAGGTCAGGCAGCCTTGGCCGCCGCCGCGCGCGCTTTTTTCACGATGCTGCGCACGGTGTCGGACATTTGCGCGCCGTTTTTCACCCAGTGGTCGATGCGGTCGACGTTGACCTTGTAGTTCGTGCCGGGTTTCTTCGGATCGTAGTTGCCGAGGATTTCGAGGAATTTGCCATCGCGGGGGCTGCGCTTATCGGCCACCACCACTTTGTAGTAGGGGCTGTTGCGGGTGCCTTCGCGGCGGAGTCTGATTGCCGTTGCCATAATTTTTTCGTTAGTTTCGACCCAGCATGCCCATACCGCCTGCCCTTGCCATCATTTTTTTCAGTTTGCCGGGCTTTTTCATGAGTTTTCTCATGTCCGAGAACCGCAGCAGAAGGTTGTTCACTTCGGTGACCGTCGTCCCGCTGCCCTTGGCGATGCGTTGACGGCGCCGGGCATTGAGAACCTCGGGCCGCGACCTCTCGCCGGGCGTCATGGAGAGGACGATGGCCTCCACCCGACGCATCTGTTTCTCGTCAACACCGGGCGACTTCACTTTATCCATACCGGGAATGAGTCCAAGGAGATTCTCGAGCGGACCCATCTTGCGGAGCATTTTGAACTGCTCGAGGAAGTCATTGAGGTCGAAATTGCCGCCGCGCATCCGCGCTTCCAGACGGGCTGCATCTTCCACCTCGAAATTTTCCGCCGCTTTTTCTACCAGGCTGACCACATCGCCCATCCCGAGGATGCGGCCAGCCATGCGGTCCGGATGGAATACCTCGAAGGCGTCCATCTTTTCGCCGGTGCCGGAAAATTTGACCGGTTGACCGGTCACCTCGCGCAAGGACAAGGCGGCCCCGCCTCGCGCGTCACCATCGAGTTTGGTCAGGATGAGGCCGGTGACCCCGACCCCGCCGTGGAATTTTTCGGCTACGCCGACCGCCTGTTGTCCGGTCGCAGCATCGCAGACCAGGAGACTTTCGTTCGGTTGGACTAAGTCTTTCACTTTGCGCAGCTCGCCGATCAATTCGTCATCGAGATCTTGGCGGCCGGCGGTATCATAAATTTCAACATTGTGCCCCTGCGCCTTGGCCCACTCCATACCGGCGCGCACGACGCGCAGGACGTTCTTTTCGCCGGGTTCCGGACGATACATGGGCACGCCGATCTGTCCGGCCAGTGTAGCCAGTTGGTCGACGGCGGCCGGACGCTGCAAGTCGCAGGCGATGAGCACGGGCGTGCGGCCGTTTTTCTTGAGCCAGGCGGCGAGCTTGGCGCAGGTGGTTGTTTTACCCGCGCCATTCAGACCGACGACAAGAATGCGCGCCTGCGGTCCGAGGTTGAGGGGCGCGGCATCGCCGCCGAGCAGCGCAGCCAATTCGTCGTGGAAAATTTTGACGATCTGCTGGCCGGGCGTGACGCTGCGCAGCACTTCCTCGCCGAGGGCCTTTTCTTTGACCCGCGCGATGAAATCCTTGGCCACCTTGAAATGCACATCGGCTTCGAGCAGAGCGAGCCGCACTTCCCGGAGGGCATCGTTGACGTTGGCCTCGCTGATACGGCCATGCCCCCGGAGGTCTTTGAAGACATCCTGCAATTTTTCGGAAAGACGAGAAAACATACTGGGGGCGTGGCGTTGCGGGTACTTTTAGCCGATGCCCAGATCGTGGAACACCTTGTCCACGTGACGGAAATGTCGGTCGAGGCCGCAAGCGTCGAGCAACTCGGCCTGGTCCAGCACGGCACTGATTTCCGGGTCGGCCGAAAGATTGGCCAGAAATTCACCATCCCCCGCCCATGTTTTGAGCGCGGCACGCTGCACGGCTTCGTAGGCTTTCTGACGCTCGAAGCCTTTCTCGGTGAGTTTGAGCAAGACGGACTGGCTGGCAAAGAGGCCGCGCGATTTCTCCATATTGGCCCGCATGTTCTCCGGATAAACCTGCAATCCGCGCACCAACTTGGTGGTGAGCGCGAGCATGTAGTCGAGCAGGGTGCAGCCGTCGGGAAGAATGATGCGCTCGGCGCTGCTGTGGCTGATGTCCCGCTCGTGCCAGAGGGCGACGTTTTCCAAGGCCGTAACTGCATAGCCGCGGATGACACGAGCCAGTCCGCTCAAACGCTCTCCGGTGATCGGATTACGTTTATGCGGCATGGCCGAACTGCCTTTCTGCCCGGGGGCGAAAAATTCCTCCACTTCGAGCACTTCGCTGCGCTGCAGGTGCCGGAATTCGGTAGCCCAGCGGTCAATCGAACTGGCGGCCAAGGCGAGCACGGTCATGAATTCGGCATGGCGGTCGCGTTGCACGATCTGGGTGGAAAGGATGGCCGGTTTCAGGCCAAGCCGGGCGCAGACTTCTTCCTCGACGCGCGGATCCAGGTGGGCGCGCGTCCCGACTGCGCCGCTCAATTTCCCCACCGCAACCCGCTTGCGCATTTCGACCAGACGCTCCCGCACGCGGCCGAATTCATCATACATGAGAGCCAGCTTGAGCCCGAAAGTGACTGGCTCGGCATGGATGCCATGGCTGCGTCCCATCATGGGGGTCAATTTGTGGGCGCGGGCCTGCTCGGCGGCGGCGGCGCGGACTTCATCGACGCCTTGGACCAAAAGATCGATTGCCGCGGCCATTTGCACAGCGAGCGTGGTGTCGAGGACATCCGAGGAGGTCAGCCCCTGGTGCATCCAGCGTGCAGCGGGGCCGACCGAGTCCGCCACATTCTCGAGGAAGGCGATGACGTCATGGTTGGTCCGCTTTTCAATCTCGAGGATGTCGGGAATGGAAAATCTGGCTTTCTCCCGGATGGCCTTGGCGTCTGCCTCGGGGATTTGTCCGAGACGTGCCATGGCTTCGCAGGCGAGGGTTTCGATCTCGAGCCAGATTTCGTATTTGCGCTGGTCGGACCAGAGGGCTCGCATCTCGGGTCGGGAATATCGGTCAATCACCCGGGCAACCTAGCGCATCACCATGCGTGGACAAACCACGAAAACAAGAAGGGCCGGTAGCCACTCGGCCCCGACCCTGCTTGCCATGAAAAATTGTTGGAGTTAGGCGCTAATCCGGACCCTTTTCAGATGCCCTTGGTCTCGTAGTTGGACGCGACCGGTCTGGAAAAGGTCGATGAGGGCGGCCACGGCCTCGCGGCTGTCTTCGGTAGCGGTGCCGACGGCGGCCACTAGTTCGCCAAGGGAATGGCGCGTGCGGTTGAATTTGCGGTAGGGATTGAAGGCTTTGACTTTCATACCAACTTCGACCACCGCCCGGCCTGCACGTTCAAACATTCAAACGGACGTTTGTGATTTTTCTGCCACTGCTTCCGCTTGGACAGAGAGGGGCCGCTGCGGGGTGAGCAAGCCGTAGCCGAAGGAGATCACCCAATAAGTGATGACCAGCGGGATCGCGAAAAAGATTCCGGCGATCAGGCGATGACCGAGCGTGCCGAGACATCGCGCAGAACGGCGATTCGCCGGGGAATACATTTCCGACTAGTCGGACAAACTCATGTCGGATTTCATGACAGGAATTGCTCTACTCAGGCAAAGCCGTGGCGGGAACAAACGCCGCTTTCACCCGGCTCCTAAGCGTTTCCGGAAAACCGCAGAAACAGCTCACGGATCGCGGCACCGCCGCCAACAATCAGCACAGTGAAATATATCACGGTCAGAACGTTGGCGAAGTGACCGAGAACAATGAACAGACCGTCGCGCTGCAACAGACCAATGGCAAAAAAGAGCAACGCGAGGGCCGGCAAGGTATTGCTGAACGGGATTAAGCCGAACGGCGCCATCAAAAGGACCGCCGCGGCGATTAGTGCCAGGTTATTGATGCTGTCCATAAACCCCGGGGAAGCGAGCCACGGAAGACGGTGCGGGCGGCTAACGCGCTCCAGACGGTGCACCCAGACGCCACCGCGATTCAGGGCCGTATGCAATTTCTCCGAAGGCAAAACCTTCTGCGCGATACGCCGCGGCAGCCACAGGTTGACGCCGAAAAGGCGCGTGATTCCAATGAGCAAAATCGCGGCGCCGAATACCGTGCTGACACCCGGAATTGAAACTGGCACCAAAAACACGATGGTCAGAAAAGCGGTGAGGATCAAAAGACCATCCTGACCGACAAGGTCACGGATTTCGGCCAAAGTCACTCCGCCGGGTGGAAGACTTTCCGTGATCGTCTTGATTTTCTCACCGAGAGATTCCGTTTTGAGAAGATCGCCCGAAACGTGCAAATGGGATTCTGGCCGGGACGGTGGGGTGGAGGTATCGCTCATTTTGAAATTCCTTTCGTCGTATTCTCTGCGCGCGATTCCGCCGCTGGAAGGCCGCATCTCCTAACAGGCCGACCGCATCCGCGCAAACGCCTTCCTTGTCGCCCGGGGCCCCGACCTGTTATGAAGGAGCCCTTGGCGCGCGGTAAAACAACAGAAGAGGGTAGCAGCAAAGCGTGGAGTGAGGTGCTCGGGCTCATCCTGCTCGGCGCCGGCACCCTCCTTTTTCTTGCGCTGGTCTCCTATTCACCGGCCGATGTGCCGTCTTGGCTCTTCTTCAGCAAACAGGGTGCGCCCGAGGCGGTGACGGAAAACTTCATCGGACCGGTCGGCGCGGTGGTCGCCGGTTTCACTTACTTCCTCCTCGGCGCGGCCGCCTATTTGCTGGCCGTCATCCTTATCGGGTTCGGCGGAGCCAAATTCCTCACCGCCAACCTCGTTCTGAAAAAACGCCTCGGCTGGATAGCCGCCTTCATTGTTTCCGGCGCTTGTCTAGCCGGGATCCAACCATGGCTCCTCCAATCATGGAAAGAACACTTCAACATCCTCGGCCCGGGCGGATGGATCGGGCTTGCTCTCGGGAAAACCGTGCTCGCTGGGCTGCTCGGGGTCATCGGCGCAACCATCCTCCTGACCCTTTTTTACCTCGCCAGTCTCATCCTCATGACCGGCATGCACCCGGTCAAATTCTGCCGGGAGGTCATGGTTGCAGTTCCGCAATGGTTTCGCGTGCGGCGCGAGGCGAGGCTGGAAAAGAAACGTCTTGAACAGGAGACGGCGGTCGAGGAGGCCCTCGCCAACACCCCGCGCTCGAAACGACCAGTACCTGCACGGATGCGCCGGAAAACGGCCGGCGAAGACGGGGAGGACACGGAAGAAAACGGGGTGGAAGAGAAAGAAATGGTCCCCGCCCTTTCCTTTCCCGAGCCCAAAATCATTGATACCGGGGCAGCCCCGGTCAGAAAACCGCCCGCTCCCGCACCCCCGAAAAAGAAAGAGACCGGCCCGCTTGGCGCGGTGCCCGAAATCCACATCGAGAATTACCAGATGCCGCCGCTCGACCTGCTCGACTCACCCGACATGAGCGACCGCCAGACCGCGGACCCGGCCGAACTTCTCGCCATGCAGGGCAGCATTCTCGACACGCTGAAGCAATTCGGGCTCGAGGCCAGCGCCGGCGACATCACCCGCGGCCCCACCGTCACCCGCTTCGAAATTTATCCGGCGCGCGGCGTGCGCGTCGACCGCATCGCCAATCTGGAGAAAGATATCGCCCGCGCCACCCGGGCCGAAAAAATCAACATCCTCGCGCCCATTCCCGGCAAGGACACCGTCGGTATCGAAATTGCCAACAGCAAAAAAATCAAAGTCGTCTTCCGCGAACTCCTCGAAAGCGACGAATGGGTCAATAGCAAGGCCAAGATCCCCCTTGCCCTCGGCAAGGACGTCTACGGCCGCACGATCATCGCCGACCTCGCCCAGATGCCCCACCTCCTCATCGCCGGCACCACAGGCAGCGGCAAGAGCGTCTGCGTCAACGCGATCATCGCGAGCATGCTCTACAAGTTTTCGCCCGAGGAGCTGCGCTTCATCATGATCGATCCGAAGGTCGTCGAGATGCAGCATTACGGAAAGCTCCCCCATCTCGCGGCCAATGTGGTTACCGAGCCGAAAAAGGTTCTCCTCGCCCTGCGCTACGTCATCGACGAAATGGAGCGCCGTTACCGCATCTTCGCCAAGTGCGGCCTGCGCAATATCCACGGGTTCAATGCGCGTCCGCTGGAAAAAACGCCAGACGAGGGAGTGCCGCCCGAATCGGCGCCGGGGGACAATGAAGCGGAGGACGAGGGTATCGAGGATGCCGTGCTCGAGATCCCGCCGCCGAAGAAAGGCGAGGAATTGGTCATTCCCCAACGGCTCCCATTCATTGTCGTCATCATCGACGAATTGGCCGATCTCATGCAGACCGCGCCGGCGGATGTCGAAAGCGCTATCGCCCGCATCACCCAAATGGCGCGGGCCGCCGGCATCCATATGATCGTCGCCACGCAGACCCCGCGGGCCGACGTCGTCACGGGTGTGATCAAGGCAAACATACCGAGCCGCATCGCCTTCCAGGTCGCCTCGAAACTCGACAGCCGCGTCATCCTCGACGCCAACGGTGCCGACAAGCTTCTCGGCCAGGGGGACATGCTTTACCTCCCGCCCGGCACCTCCACCCTCGTTCGTGCCCAGGGGGTGCTCGTCACCGACGAGGAAATCCACCGCGTCGTCGATTATGTCGGCGCGCAAGCCGAACCGACCTTCGATCCCGGGTTCCATGAAGCCATGACCTCCTCCAGCGGCAGCGACGATGACGTGACCGAGGAGGACGAGGAGTTGGTGGTCCGGTGCCTCGGCATTATCAAACAAGAAGGCAAGGCTTCCACCTCCATGCTGCAGCGCCGGCTCCGTCTCGGTTACACCCGTGCGGCCCGCGTGGTCGATATTCTCGAGCAGCGCGGTATTGTCGGTCCGAAAGACGGGGCCAAGGACCGCGAGATACTCGTGGACTTGGACAGTTTGCCCGGTTGATGCATAGTAAAAATATCGATGAACCCTCATCCCGGCCAAGAGCTCAAAATGTCGCGAGAGGCCAAAGGTATTAGCCTCGAGCAAGCAGCGAAGGACACCTGTCTCCGGGCCGATATCTTGCGACAGCTTGAGGAAAACGACTCGGTCGACAACATGCCGGAAGTCTACCACCGGCTTTCTCTGCGCATGTATGCGCGATACCTCGAAGTCCCGGTAGTCAAAAGCCGCGGCCCTCGCCAGCCTGGAGATGTAGCATTGTCGCCCGTCGACGGTTGCGTGGAGTTGGCCTACAGCGACACCATGCGCGACGCACCCGAGCCGAAAAAGCGGCGGGTGGTTGGACCCGGCACAGTGCTGGCCGTCACGGCCTTGATCATCCTCACCACCGGCCTCTGGTCGCTTAATGCGAAGCTTTCGCGGCTCAACTTCGAAGATCGGCCCGAGCGGCTGCCAGCCCCTGTGATGACGGAAACCGCCGTGCCCGGGCCGACCGTCCAACCCGCCGACCGCGTCTGTCTGGACAACGCCCTCTACCTGACCCTCGTCCCGGCGCCGGACGTGGATGCATCGACAGCGCCCTGATCGACCGCTCCCCGGTGGGTGTCAAAATTATCCGCATGGCCACGGCAAACGCGCGCCCCAAGATCGGTATGGTCAGCCTCGGTTGCGCCAAAAATCTGGTTGATGCCGAGATCATGCTCGGTGGTGCCGCCAAGGATAATTTCGACCTGACCCGCGACCCGGACGAAGCCGACGTGCTCGTGATCAACACCTGCGGCTTCATCGACCAAGCCAAAGAGGAATCGATCGACACCATCCTCGAAATGCACCAGAGGCGGCTCACCGCGCGCCCGGCCCAGAAAATCATCGTCAGCGGCTGCCTCGCCCAGCGCTACCACGAGGAACTGAAACGCGAAATCCCCGAAGTTGATGCCTTCATCGGACTCGACCAAATCGCCGAGTTTCCCCGTATCGTCCGCGAGGTGCTTGAGCGACCGGCGGCCGGAGCGGGCGGTCCTCTCGACTTGGTCACGCGCAAGTCGCGCTACATTCCCGATTACGACACCCCGCGCTTCCAGCTAACCCCCCGCCACACGGTCTATGTGAAGATCGCCGAAGGCTGCAACCATCCGTGCAGCTTTTGCGTCATCCCGCAAATGCGCGGACGCCACCGCAGCCGGACTATCGGGTCGGTTGTGGCGGAAGCGCGCCAACTGGTCCAACAAGGGGTGAAGGAACTCAACCTGATCAGCCAGGACACCACTTACTTCGGGATGGATCTTTGGGAGCAGAAAGCGGGACCCCGCCAGCCGGTCGATTCTTCCCGCGGACCGACCCTTTGCCGCCTCCTCGGGGAGCTGGATCAAATCGAAGGCGATTTCTGGATCCGCCTGCTCTACACCCATCCCGCGCATTGGAGCGACGAACTTATCGCCACGATTGCCCGGAGCCGCAAAGTCGCCCGCTACGTCGATATGCCGCTGCAGCACATCCATGAAGACATGCTCAAGCTCATGCGCCGCGAAACCTCACGCCAACACATTGAGGACCTCATCATCCGGATGCGCGAAGGTATTCCAGGTCTCGCCATCCGCACCACCTTCATCACCGGCTTCCCCGGCGAAAACGACGAACATTTCGAGTCCCTGCTGGATTTTATCGACCGCGTCCGCTTCGAACGGCTGGGCGTTTTCAAGTATTCCCAGGAAGAAGGTTCCCGGGCGGCCAAGATGGACGGACAAATCCCCGAATCCGTGAAAAACAAACGTCACGCCCGGGCCATGAAGCTCCAGCAAAAGATCGCCCGTGAATTGGCGGAGGCGCAGCAAGGACGCACGATCAAAGTGCTCGTCGAACAACCGCAGGTCGCCCGCAGTGAACACGATGCCCCGGACGTCGACTGCCGCGTATTCCTCACGACTCCTTTGCCGGTCGGGGAGTTCGCCGAGGTCACCGTGAGCGGCGCGCAAGTCTACGACTTGGTGGCTGGGCCCCTCCGCTCGTAGCGGCGGTTTCAAGAGGCCACTGGTAAGGTCCACTGGCCAGCGGACTGCATTCCCCCTTCTTCGTTACCTTCGTTTCCTTTTGTAAAAATCCCCTCACGCCGTATACGACGATTCCACCCGCGCGGCCACATCAAGGTAGCCGTAATCGACCTCGTAGATCTCTTTCATGCAATCGAGGGATTTCCCGGCATCGCCCATTCGCTCATAGACCAAGCCGAGATTGTAAAGAATGTCCTTCTTGGTCCCATCCATGCCGGGAATCTCGGACGCCGCGTCGGTCAGGGTCTTGGCCGCCAGGTCGAGCATGTTGCGCTCGGTGTAGCACTTACCGAGCATGTTGAGCGCTTTGGTGCGGGTGTTCGGGTTGCTGCGCGCTTTTTGCAGTTCAGGAATGGCCTCTTTGTAATGACCGGCCAGCACCATCTGCTCACCCAACTCGAAACGGTATTGCAGGTCGGTCGGGTTGCGGTCGACCCGCTTGCGGGCTTCGCCCAGCATTTGTTCGGCCTTGCCGCGCCGCAGGTCGTCGAGTTCGGCCCGCAGGGCCACGGCTTCAGGGCTGTCCGGGGCCATCGTGGTGAGCTCTTTGTCTTTGGCCGCAATTGCCGTGGAGATCTTACGCACCTCGGTGTCGCTGATTTTGCGGAGCAAGCCGGGATCCGTGTCATTGGCCAAAGCGGAAAGATAACGGTAATACTCCAGCGCTTGGTCGTAGTCTTCTTTGGCGTAATGAATATCGGCGAGCTTGCGCGCAGCCTCGCGATCGGGATTGCCGGCTTCGTGAGCCTCGTAGACCACGCGGGCCAGGTCCTCGGCGGATTCACCCACAGTGACAACTTTTTCCTCCGCCCCGCCCTGCTGGCGTTGTTTGACCAGCTCGGCAAAAGTGGAGGTGCCTAGTTTACCGCGCTGCATGGAGCGCCGGGCTGCGGCCTCTTTCGCTTTGTCCCGCGCATCGAGGTCCATGGGGTTGCGGCGCAGGATTTCATCATACGCTTTCGATGCTTCGTCGAAGTCCTCAATGCGCATGAGATAGTCACCGAGGTCGTGCCGCACCTTGGTGTTTTTCGGATCCAGAGCGATGGTCTCGAGGGCAAAACGGGCAATGGTCTCAAACACCCGGACCCTTTCCCGGGTGGTGTCCAAGTGGCGGGCGGCATTTTCCTTGCCCTCCTCGGGCGAGGTGTCGAATTCGGCCTGCCGCGAGGCCATTTCCACGCGGGCGGCCGCCGCCGCCGCTTCGGCCGCATCGTGCAACTCGCGGTTGGGTTGGGACCCCATCGGATCGGATTCCAACCCCTTCTCTGCCTCGGCGAGGGCCGCCCGGCAGTCGCCAGATTCGATCAGTTTTTTAACTTTGCCGCGCCCCAGCGAAAGCCCGCTGCCGGAAAGCCCGAGGAAACTGGACTTCCCTTTCGATCGCATGACCTGCGCCTCACGCAACAGTTTGCGGCCAGCCAGAAACTCCGGTTCCTCAGCGACCAGGGGTCCGAGCATCGACACCACCAATCCGTGGTTGCCAAGCTCCAAGGCGCTCAAGGCCTTGAGGTAGGCATTGCGCTTGGCCAGGGGGAGGTCTTTTTCGGTCTTCACGAGTGATCCTTCACCTTACTAGTTCCAGGGGCGCGGCGCAATGCGTCTCAGGATGCCGGCGTGTCGGCATAGCTGCCGAGGACCCGCGTGAAAGCACAGACCCGAGAAAGCTCCGCCAAGGCCGCGGCCAGATCGGATCCACCGGCGTGGCCGGCCAGATCGGCAAAAAAGTAATATTCCCAGGCCTGACGCTTGGAGGGACGGCTCTCGATCCGGGTCAGGCTGATACCCGCTTTCTCGAACGGCGCGAGAGCTTTGGCCAGTGCTCCGGGTTGATCCCTCAGCGCAAACATAACCGAGGTTTTGTCGCGGCCCGAGGGAGGTGCTGATTTTCGTCCGATGACAAAAAACCGCGTCACGTTGCTGGATGCATCCTGAATGGAAGGGGCAAGCACGGGCAGATTGAATTCGTCGCCCGCCATGCCGCTGGCCAGCGCCGCCGCGCCCTCCTCGGCCGCAGCCAACTCCGCGGCCCGCGCCGTACTGGAGACCTCGACACATTCGGCCGCGGGCAAGTATTCCGCCAACCAGCGCCGGCACTGGCCAAACGGTTGGGGATGAGAATAGACCTTGCGCACCTTGGCCAGAAGTCCGTTCCCAAGCAAATTCAGCTCAACCGGCAGAAAAATCTGGGCGCAAATTCGGGCCTCGCTCTCGATGAAACGGTCGAGCGTGGCATTGACCGAACCCTCTTGGGAATTTTCGATCGGCACCACGCCATAGTGGGCCCGTCCGCGTTCCACCGCTTCGAAAACCTCCCCGATAGTGCGCTCGGGGCAGAGTTCGACCGCACTGCCGAAATGGCGGGCCGCCGCTTGGTGGCTGAACGTCGCCCGCGGGCCGAGATAAGCCACCTTGATTGTTTGCTCGAGCGCGCGCATGGAGGAGAGGATTTCGCGGTAAATGGCGCGCACGCCCGCTTCCGGCAGGCGGCTCGTATTGGTTGTGACCAAACGGCGCAACAAGTTCTCCTCGCGCTCCGGAGCATAGTAGGAGTCGCCGCTCTTGTCCTTGACCCGGCCGACCTCCTCGACCAGGCCGGCCCGTTCACCCAAGAGGTCAAGGATCCGGTCGTCGACCCCGTCGATGGCGGCTCGTAATTGTTCCAGCGTCATATCGCCTCCTCGACTAGTACGGCTTCGCTCGGGGAAACAGCTTCCGTGCCATGGCTCCCCGGGGCTTGATCCAGAGGAAGAACCGGCTGGTCCTCGGGCCGGGCGGCGACCGGAAGTTCCACCCGGCGCAATTCCGCACAGTTGGGCAATTCGTCGAGCGAGCGCAACGCAAAATGCTCAAGGAAAAACTCCGTCGTGCCATAAAGCAAAGGCCGCCCCGGAACATCGGCGCGCCCGGCAATACGGATGACCCCGCGCTCAAGCAGGGTCTGCATGACGCCGTCCACATTAACCCCGCGTACCGCCTCGAGGTCCGCCCGCGTGATCGGTTGCCGGTAGGCAACAATGGCAAGGGTCTCGAGCGCGGAAGGACTCAGGCGGGACGGACGGTTCTCCGGGAAAAGTTGCCGGACCCAAGGTGCTGCGTCTGGCGCGGTGACCACCTTCCAACCGGCACCACTCTCGATGAGGCGGAAGCCGCGCTGCTCTGCTTCATAAACGGACGCCAACTCGCCCAAAGCGGAAGCCACTTCGTCCGGCCTGCACTTGGCCAGAGCCACGGCGTCGCCATTCTCCGGCGCAGCCTCCATCGCTCCCTTCAGATGCTTGACGCACTCCGCCGGGCTCATTGGTTTGTCGGAGGCAAAGAGCAAAGCCTCGAGGACACGGGAAAGCGGGGTCATAAAAGGGAACGGGAAGGATTTGCCATTTGTCGCAGCGCATCAACACCGAAAAAGGCCAGGGGCATTCATCGGTTTCCATCCGGGGCGGCGGAGCCCGGCAAATTCGCCAAATCCTGCTCCGGCACCACGGCCAGACCCCGCCGCCGGAGCATAATCTCCCCGAACGGCCCTTCCTGCTCGACATGGACATGGCGGAGGCGCACCAACTCGAGCAAGGCGAGAAAAGTGGCCACCACCTCGCTGCGCGTGGTCTGGCCGGCGAAAAGTTCCTCGAATTTCAACCCCTCCTTCTCCGGCAAAATTTTCAGGACATATTCGATTTTTTCCGAAACCGTGAACCGGTCGGCCTCGATTTCACGCGCGGCGCCTTTTTGTTTTTCGATGCGCGCCAGCACCCGCTGGAAAGCGGCAATAAGGTCGAGAGTGCCGACTTCGCCGGCCAGCAAGGTCGCACCTCCATCGACCGCGGGCGCGGATGGTGTGCGTCCAAATAGCTTCGCCGCAAATTCCTCTCGGTCGCGCAAATTGCCGGCCGCCTCCTTGAATTTTTTGTATTCGATAAGCTGCCTGATCAACTCCCAGCGCGGATCTTCATCCTCGCCCTCTTCTTCGACCGGACCCTGGAGGTCGACCGGCAGCAAGGTGCGGCTTTTGATGTAAAGAAGGTTGGCGGCCATGACGATAAATTCGCCCCCGATCTCGACATCGACCGATTCCATTTCCCCGAGATACTCGAGGTATTGCCGGGTAATACGCCCGATTTCGATGTCATAAATATCCACCTCGTCCTTGCGCACGAGGTAGAGCAGGAGGTCGAGTGGGCCCTCGAAGACATCGAGTTTGACCTTGTATGCCGCGTCGGCCACAGCCGTGCTCAGGCTCCGCGTTTGCGACGCTCGGCCGCCAATTGCGTCTTGTGTTTTTTCGACGTGACCAGGCGCGTCTTGCGCTTGCGGAGTTGGCGGGAAAGTTTGTCCATGACCAGATCGATGGCCGCATAGAGGTCGGCTTCACGGTCCTCGGCATGCAGGTCGGGCCCGGGAACGGCGAGGTGGATTTTGACCACATAGTTGCTCTTCTTTTTCGACTCGTCGTGCATGAGGACGACGTGGGCCGCGATAATCTGGTCCGACTGGTTGTCAAGGTGCGCCAGTTTGTTCACCACAAAGGAATTGATCGCGCCGGTGAGCACGAGGTGACGGGGACTCAAGTGGATATGCATACAGCTTCAATAAACCATCCCCCGACCCCGCGGCCAACCCGAATCAGTCAGGTCTCCACCCCAACCTCGGCCAGAACGACCTGCGCCGCCGCACGGAATCTTTCCCGGTTACGCCTCCCTTTGATTAAAAGCAGCGCATTATCCCGGATTGTCCGGGCCGATTCCGGATCTTTGTAAACGCGGAGCCAGATTTCCATCATGCGCAAATGCGGCGCGATTTCCTCCGGATGCTCCGCGGCAAGAGCTGCGTAGGCCTCGAGGGCTCCGGCGTAATCTTCCGCCGTCATGCGCCCCTCCGGGATGCTATACATCGGTTGCGGGCCTGAATGCCGGGCGCCGGGCATAAATAACCCCGAGGCCCAATCGCCGAAGATGCCGGCCAGTGGTTTGGCCAGGAAAATCGCCGCGATAATGAGCACCGCGTGGGCGGCCAAAATCATGGGTATCCCGTCGGCCGGCCCTTGCTCCTGACCCCGCGAACCGAGCCACCACCAAGCCGCTGCGCATAGGGCCAACCCTAGGGTGCGCAGGATCATGCCGATCATGGTTGGCAATCTGCCATGCCGGGCGGCCGTCCGCAAAATATTCCATTTGCATCCACGCCCCGCTTTTGGTCCGGTGTGCGGCCACATGCGTATCCGTGCTTTTCAAGGACTCATCCCGCGAACCGATCTGGCGGCGGAACTGGCTTCACCTCCCTATGACGTGCTCGACACGGCGGAGGCGCGCCAAATCATCGCCACTCAACCGCACAGTTTCCTCCGGGTCGTAAGGTCCGAAGCCACCCTGCCGGAAGGGGTCAATCCCTACGGCCCGGATGTCTACGAGCAGGCGAGGCTCAATTTCGAACAACTGCAGAAGGACGGTGAACTGGTGCGCGAAGACGCACCGCAGATTTACCTATACCGCCAAATCATGGACGGCCATGCCCAGACCGGTATCACCGCAGTCTGCCATGCCGACGATTACGCGGCGGGATTGATCAAGAAGCACGAGAAAACGCGGCCGGACAAGGAGGATGACCGGGTACGACTCAACACGGCGCTCTCCGCCCATATCGAGCCGGTGTTTCTCGCTTTCGAGTCCACTCCGGAAATAGCCACACTAATGCAAACTGCGGCGGAAAGGCCCCCGCTTTTCGACTTCACCGCACCCGACGGCGTGCAACACACCCTCTGGCGCATGGCCGACATAGCTTCGGTCACCGCGGCGTTCGCTTCGGTCCCGCATTCCTACATTGCCGACGGACACCACCGCTCGGCCGGCGCGGCGCGGGTCGGCGTGGCCAAACGTGAGGCCAATCCGCACCACACCGGCAAGGAAGACTACAACTGGTTCCCCGCCGTGATGTTCCCGCAGGACCAGTTGAAAATCTTGGCTTACAACCGCCTGATCACCGACTTCAACGGATTGCATCCCGAAGAATTCCTTGTTCGGGTGGGTCACGCCTGCCGATTGTCACCCTCGGCGGCACCGGTGCCGGCCAGCCCCGGTCACGTCTCGATGTATCTTGGCGGCCATTGGCTCGACTTGGCCTTTGATCTTCCGGCTGGTGCCGATCCGGTCTCCCGCCTTGATGTCAGCCTGCTGCAGGACAACATCCTGGCCCCCATCCTCGGCATCGACGACCCGCGCACGAGCAAGAGGATCGATTTTGTCGGAGGGATCCGTGGCACGGATTATTTGCGTGCGCAAGTCGACACCAAGCGCGCGGCCGTTGCTTTCTCCCTTCACCCCGTGGCCATGCGGCAACTGATGGACATCGCCGACGCAGGACAAATCATGCCTCCCAAAAGCACATGGTTCGAGCCGAAGCTTCGCTCCGGGCTCTTCATCCATACTTTCTAGGCGGCCGGCCGGGAGTCCCGGAAACTAACGTAGACGGCCGTAGGCGACGAGCCGGCCCTTCTTTTTGAAGAGCCCGAAAAAGCCACCGTGGCCGCCGTAGACGACACGCGGTTGTAATTGGTAAACTCCGACCCCGCGTGAGCTTTGCGAGCCGGCCATGAGCAATTCGCCGCGTTCACCGCGTCCGAGATAAACCATGACGTGAGTAACGGGAGGCTTGCGCTGCGGCTTATAGGTGTGTTCCCAAAAAAGCAAATCCCCGGGTTCCAGCCGCTTGGCCCACCATTCGGTGTCCGGCACGCCGCCGAAGAGTCCGCCCACCCGCTTCACCTTTCCCCGCGAGCGCACGTAGTCGTATTGCTCGGATGCCGTGCGCGGCAGTTCGACCCCGCGGGTCTGCCGCAGCAGATAACGGGCGGTGTTCGAACAATCCATGGTCCAAGCCGATGTTTCCCCGGGCGGGACAAACGCACCGCCATAGCCGATCCCCTGTTCCTTGAGAGCAAAAGCCTCGGCGGTCAGGCCCTGATCGGCCCAGACCCCCGCGGCCGCCAACAGTAGCAGAAATAGCGCGGAAATCAGACAGCGGAACATCGACTCTTCTATACGAGCGGACGGACGATTTGTCGACCGGACCGCGAATCGCCTTCGCGGCAGGGGTAATCTTGTGCTAAAGGTCCCTGCCGATGCCGAAAAAGACGCGCCTTTCCGTCATGGCCGCCGGCCTCGCTCTTGTCCTGTCCGTCACAGGCTGCGAAACCATTCCCCTCGAACCGTCGCCGAATTTCGTCGGCAACATGGTGGTCAGCACCGAGTACGCCCAATTTTTCCGGCTCGGCCCGCAACAGGCCGGCGGTGCCGACCTCAGCCTGCGCAGTGGGAAGCTTGTGATGCTGCAGCGCAAAGAATTCGGCTACAGCCGCGTGCAGTTGGAAGACGGCCAGGTCGGTTACATGGCCAATGAAGACCTGCAGCCGGCACCACCCGAACCACCTCGAAAACGCGGACTCCGTTCGGCCGCCGCCGATGGGAGATCCCGGAACAATGCCTCCGGGCGCGTTTCACGTGGGGCACAAGACTACGACGAAGAAACCTTCAACAATATCGCCCTGCCCGATCCCAATCTGGACATCATGCCCGAAGATGTTCCTCTTGAACCGCTGCCCGAACTCATTCCCGCCCCGGTCGACGAACCGGCGCGTGTGCCGACCAAGATCCCCCTGCCCGAGGCGGCCCCCTCCGCCCCGGCTCTCGAGAAGCTACCTGCTCCCGAAGCGACCGCCCCGCCCGTCTCGACCTCGATGTGAATCTTTCCCGGAAGCCCTATTCGAGGGCCTTTTTGACGAACGCCTCCTCCTCCTCCACCATGCGCGTCCAGTTCGCCCGATAGTCCGGATCGTAACGCTGATCCATCAAGTCGACCAAAGCCCGCCTCCGCGTAACCAGCTCGCGCAACACCGGGCCCATTTCTTCGTGCGTCTCGCGAAGCACACGGAGGGCCGCCGCCTCGCGATCCCAGAGTCCCCCGAACGATCCCGAGAATTCCACCGCCGAGTGCGGCTCGTCGCGCTCGCTGGGATGATATATGTCCTCCGGCGATGGCCGTCCCCCGAGCAGGCGGGGCGCGATATGGATATTGGCCATGATGCCCTCGCGGTATTTTTGCCGCGCCCCCTGGTCGTCCCCTTCGAGACAAAGGGTGAGGCCCCAGGCGAAACTCAGCCAGGCGTGCGGCATATCTCCCGGATAGCGCACGGCATAATGCCGGAAAAACAAAGACGCCTCCTCATTCTCGCCGGCCAGGAGAAGAAGGAGCGGGACATAAAACCGCGCGCCCGTATGGTCGTCCGGATCGGTCTCCAGCAATCGCTGGCCTGTCTCGGCTGCCTCCGCGGCACGACCAAGGTGCCACTGGCAGAGCATCGTGCCAAAAAGCGACCGCAGTAAAGGCCGCGTCGTCCGATCGGTCCACCACTGGACCGCGCGCCGCCGCAGCAAGGGGCACTCGATTTCTTCAATCTGTGCGAACAAACCCAAACTCTTTTCGTATCGCCCGGCCTGAAATTCCATCTCCGCGAGTTCGATCAACGCCGCGGTGCAGGCAGGATCGATTTCGGCTGCTTTCTCCAAAGTGGCACGCCGTTTCCCGGGCGAACGCAGCCGGGGCACATTACGGAGCAGACCTTCGGCCACCGCCGACTTCGGTAGGGCGGGCACGCGGGGGCTGTCTCCTTGCAGGCCGGCCAACTCGGACTGAAGCCTTGCTTCGTGTGGAGGGGGATTGACCAGTTTAACTTTCGTTTTCCAGTCACGTCCGAAATATTTCCATTCCTCCGAAACCCACTCCGGAGCCTTCCAGACCGACAATTGGTCCGGCACACCGAGATCGTCGAAGTGATGGGCCACCCATTCTTCTGCTTCCACTTGGTCCAGTTCGTGGAAGATGGCCGGTGGGGCGAGGGGTTCGAAGGATGGACCAACCAACAGGAGAATGGTCGGTAGATAAAAATCCTCCTCCACCGGCAACGGCTCGGGCAAATCCACCCAGCAGAGAGACCAGATCGACGGAGTATTTTTCAGCGGTTGGATCATGCCGCGACACGCTCCCGGGCCGGCGTTCCCCATTCCACCGCGACGCGACGCTTGCGTCCTAACCGGTCATGATAAAAGACCTCGCCGTGAGACATGCCGTATTCATGGACCAGGCGTGTCACCTTCACATCAAAGCAGCAATAGCGGGCCACATCGAGTTTGCGGCCTTGCCGCCACCATTTGATGGCGTCAAGTCCATCCGCCGTCTTCCCGCAACCCAGCGTCGATTGAGACACGGCATCCAACCCGATGCGGTGTCCGATTTTTTCTTCCAGCGAAACCATCAGGTCGAGTGTCGGAACGCTGTGCGCCAGATCGATCACCGTGTAACCCATCAACACCTCGTAATCAAAATTGATAAGATTGAACCCGACGACAAGATCTGCACGCTGCAATTGCCCGACCAGTTCGTGCACACGTTCCTCCCCGTAAACCGCATATTTCCCCGTGCCCGAGCTGTAGGTGGCACCCACCGTCATGCCCATGGCCGCTTTTTTGTCCCAGCCCCCCGCATCATTCGCCGTCCGTTGTGTCTCGAGATCGAAATAAACAATATCCGCCATGGCCGCCTTTTCTATCCGCCCGTCCGCCGCCGCACAAGATCCACCCCTTCTCTCAAAGTCTCAAACTCATCCTTCATGGCCCCCTTCCCGCTTGAGCCTATGCCCCGGGTGCGCTTTATTGCCTCTTCACCAAGCACCCGTAGCTCAACTGGATAGAGCGCTGGCCTCCGAAGCCAGAGGTTGTGGGTTCGACCCCCGCCGGGTGCACACTTACGATTAGTTCGCCGAAGGCAAGGCGCGATAGGAATACTCCACGTAAGGGCGGTCCCAGTCCGCTGGGGTATCCTCAACCGGACCGGTTAGTTCTTCTGGCATAACCATGACAAGCACACGGCGTTTGCGGTCAAGGTGGACCGGGTGGTTGAAACGCACGGACCCTGTTTCGTCTATCTCTGCCTCGAGAGTTTGGATCATAGGGAAAAAATAGGTCGGCCGGGCGGGTTGTCAAATGGTGATGCAGTAGGCGGAAGGTGTCATAGGGGTTGCTTTCCTGCCGGTATCCGGGCATGTTCTGTGTCTTTCTATGAAGAACAAAATTGTCGAGTTGCCGGATCGCCGCTACGGGGCGAATCATCACATTTGGGACAACAACGGAACCTGGTGGTGCCACCTGAGCCTTGAGCGCAGGACCGGACCAGCCAAGCGGGTGAGGTTCTCTTTGCGGACGAACAATGTGCGGGAAGCGCGCAAACGGCGCGACCTCATCATGAACGCCAACGAGACCAAAGCCAAAGCCTTGATCAAATCCTGGAAGTAAGAGACGAGGCCGCCCCCGCTATTCGGTCACCACGCGATAGAAAGCACTGCCGGTCGGCGCGTTGGTATCGTGGAAAATACCGGTCGTGTTGTTCGAAGAGACGACGGACCAAGTGCCGTGTCCGAGCTTTTCCCGGCGCTCCACGCGCACCGGGGAATTGGTCGAGAGTGGCGTCCAGCGAATTTCCACCGCATCGGAAGCGTGGGTCAAACTTGTGATGGCGAAGGGTACCACGCGGACCTTGTTGATGAGGACGAGGTAATCGACCGAAAGGGAGGGTGAAAGCAGAGGTAGTTGACCGAAAACCGGACCCAATTGTGCCGCAGCGTTGTAAACCAGAACCGCACCAATAGCCTCAATCACAGTTTGTCCCGTACCCAAGACACTTCCAAATACAGCGTAGTTGAAATCGAGGCCTGGGTTGTCGGTAACATTGAAAAACCATTGGCTGGTGGCGCTATCAGGATCGGATGTCCGGGCCATGGCGAGCGTACCGAGAGCATTGAGTCTCCCGGCTTCCAGCGGGATCGGTGGATCACTGGGGATGGGCGGAAGAGTATTGCCGACGAGTTCGAAACCCCCGCCCTGCACGATTTGAATATCGAGAGGATTGTAAGTTGTGCTTCGATGAATGATGCTGGCGTCGTAGGCGCCGCGATTGGCATAGGCGCTGAAATTGCCGACTGACCGCGGAGCAGCGATGGGATCGAGCAAAACGTCAAAGTCGCCCATGTTCGATTCAAACCGCGCGACAAGGGGATCCGCAGAAACAGGGAAGGTGCTGAGGAGGAGACAGACTATGGTGAGCAGTCGGGACTTCATCCGGTGGAGAAACTAAATTACTTCAGGGCATGGTGCAAATCGATGCGGGCAAGAAATTCGTTCTTTGTTCGTCAGGGCCGGAACATTTTTCGTCGTTTTGTGCGGATGACAACTTTGTTGGCGGGGTGTGGACAAGATGCTCATGGTGTGGACAACTTGATGTTCCACGTTGTTCCGTGAATGTTACCCGCCGGATACTGACCTTTGTTCACCGCGATCCATCGCCGTGGAACGCGCATTGGTGGGGCGTGGAGCAGGAGGTGTCCGGGTTGTTCACATCCTTATGATTGATAGTCTTGTAGGGTTTTAAAAACTTCCCATCCCCAGAGGTTGTGAACAAATGCCACCGGGTAGAAGTTTGAGAGAGGAAATCATAAATTGAAGATTTCAAGACGCCCAAGCGGAGATAAGATCGGGCCTGATGAATTCTTTGTTTCCGCTGTTCGAACCGTTGCGCGTCGGCGCAACGGAAGTGCCGAATCGTTTGTTCATGGCTCCCCTTACCCGATGCCGGGCTGAAGCGGAGCATGTGCCGGGACAACTTATGGCGGAATACTACGCGCAGCGTTCCACGGCGGGACTGATCATTGCCGAGGCGACGATGGCGATGGAGGGAAACTCGGCCTTTTATGCGGAGCCGGGAATTTACTCGGCGGCGCAGGTTGCGGGGTGGAAAGCGGTGACCGACGCGGTGCACGGGGCCGGAGGACGAATTTTTTTGCAGATTTGGCATGGGGGACGGGCGTGTCATCCGTTTTTCAATAATGGGGCACAGCCGGTGGCGCCGAGTGCCCTGGCGATCACTAATGACGAGGTGCACACCCCGGAGGGGAAGAAGCCGTATACTATGCCGCGGGAACTGCGCGATGATGAATTGCCGGGCATTGTGGCTGGTTTCAAAAAGGCGGCGGAGAATGCCAAGGCGGCGGGGTTTGACGGGGTCGAGGTGCACGGGGCAAACGGGTATTTGCTCGATGAATTTTTGCGCGATGGGTCGAACCAACGGACGGGGGCCTACGGCGGATCAATCGAAAACCGGGCGCGTTTGTTGCTCGAGGTGATCGAGGCGGTATCTGGGGTGTGGGGCGCGGATCGCGTCGGCCTGCGTGTGTCTCCGCTGAACAGTTTCAACAGCATGAGCGACAGCGATCCAATCGGATTGATATCGTGGCTGGGTGCGCAGCTGAACGCCTGCGGCCTGGCTTATTGGCATGTCATGCGGGCGGATTTTCTCGGACAGCAAAGCGGCGATGTGATGTCGGCCGCGCGGGCAGCCTATAATGGGGTGCTGGTCGGGAATATGGGCTACACACCGCAAGAAGCGGCGGAGGCTATAGCCGAGAAAAAGCTCGATGCGGTGGCCTTTGGCCAACCGTTCTTGGCTAACCCGGATTTGCCGGCGCGGGTCAAAGCGGGCGCAGCCCTCAACACACCGGATGAAACGACGTTCTACTCACCGGGGGCTAAAGGCTATACGGATTATCCGGCGATGAAGGCAGGTTCGTCCTGTGATACCCTGACGAACGGATGAGCGGAGCCCGCAGCGCTGGCGGGACGGCCTAATAGAGCAGCGGTGCTCAAAGGCGGATCGAGACCACGCGCAATGGTATGGTGTCGTGGGAAGGATCTCAGGCTAACCGAGGTCTATACCCAAAACAGCGAGCAAGGACTGCCGACCAAGTCACCACGCCATCCCGCAGCCCACCGCTTGTCACTTTTTCACTGCCGTCTGTCCCTATAGCCCTCTCGTCCCATAAATTATGGTAGAAAATTATGGAGATTCACCTACTAAAAATGGTGAATCAAATATTCAAGGAGGATGACAATCCCTAGTTTAATTTTTTACCATCATGAGAAATAACGCCGTTATCTTGATTTTTTCTTTTTGGTTGGTTCTTGGACTTGGCCAGGCGCTTGGTGTGGAGGACCTGGAAGGAGGTTTTGATCATCTGGACAAGATGAAAACCACCGCTTCAACCAGCGCACCGACCAATGAGCTTCTTTTAGATTCTACCGTAAAATCTTTCTTCGGAGATGCTTCGTCCACGCTGACGCGATGGCGGAGCAACCACTTCACCCTTTATTTGTTCACCGTTAGTGTTTTGACCGGTTTGGGTGTGGGATTTATGGCCGCGTTACTGGCCCATTACGGGTGCGACCCACGGGCCACATGGAGGACTGTTCGGAAAAAATCGACCTGGCTGGCCGCGGCGTGCGGTTTGGGGACTGCTGTTTTGTTGGTCGGAGTGATGCTACCCATCCCTCCCCAAGGCCGGTTCACTTACCTTGTTCTTTCCGTCGCGACGTGTGCCGCGAGTGCCGCGCTGGGATGTTTGCTTTGTTTTGTCGTCGTGCGCCGGATCCGTCAGGGCCGCGCGGACAAGGCCGGACTTCTTTTCAATCTTGAACGGATGAAGGGCTTTTAGCCGTGTTTCGGGAGAAACCGGTCAGCAACTTTTGACCTAGGCATGCCGGGTCCCCCCGATCCGCTACAGCCTAAAAAATAACTAGTTCCAGCCCTTCGTGGGATGTTCAGATGTGGATGGCGTGACCGCGGGATTGTTCGGCCGCTTCGTGAATCGATTCGCTGAGTGTAGGATGAGCGTGGATGGTCGAGATGAGTTCCTCGTGGGTCGCTTCCATCTCGATGGCCAGGCCGAGCTCGGCGATCATTTCGGTGGCGTGGGCACCGAGGATGTGGGCGCCCAGGATTTCTCCGTGCGGTTCGCCGAAAATGATTTTGACGAAGCCTTCGCTTTCGCCCACGGCGAGGGCTTTGCCACTGGCCATGAAAGGGAATTTTCCGACTTTGTATTTGAGGCCTTTTTCTTTCGCCGCCCGTTCGGTCAGCCCGACGCTGGCCACTTGCGGTTCGCAGTAGGTGCAGCCCGGGAAGACATCCACTTTGCGTGGGGATTTGCCGGCGAACATACCTTCTACGGCCTGGATGGCCTCGAAGCTGGCCACGTGGGCGAGCCAAGGCGGCCCGATGATATCGCCGGCGGCGAAGACACCACGCATCGAAGTTTCGTAGCGGTCGTTGGTTTGGATCCAGCCCTTCGGATCGAGTTTGACCTTTAGTCCTTCGGGCAGGAGGGGAGCCACCCCGATGGCCACGAGAGCAATGGGCGCTTCGAGCGTTTCGTTGGCTTTGCCGCTGACCGTGAGTTTGACCCCTTTGTGGGTCGCTTCGGCTTTGTCGACTTTGGTGCCGGTGAGGAAGCGGATACCTTGCTTGGTCAGGGATTTTTCCAAGGCCACGGAGACATCGGTATCTTCAACCGGGAGAATGTTGGGCAGCATTTCAACCACGGTGACCTTGGTGCCGAAGGCGTTGAAAAAGTAGGCGAATTCGATGCCGATGGCGCCGGCACCGATGATGATGATTTCTTTCGGTTGCTCGGGCAGGACCATGGCTTGTTTGCTGCCGATGACGCTCTTGCCGTTAAAGGGGAAGCCGGGCATTTCGCGAGAGACGACGCCGGTGGTGACGAGGATTTTCGATGCGGTATGCGTGACTTTTTTGCCCTCAGCGTCGGTGACTTCCACCACCCCGGCTTTGGGAATGGCGGCGGTGCCGCGGAGGTAATCGACCTTGTTTTTTTTAAGGAGCATCTCGATACCGCCGGCCAGTTTGTCGACCACACCACGGCTGCGGCTAATCACTTTGGTCCAATCGAAGGAAAGCTTTTCGAAGGTCATACCGAACTCGGCGGCATGCTTGGACATCATTTGGTAAAGCTCCGCGTTGCGGATGAGCGATTTGGTCGGGATACAACCCCAGTTGAGGCAAGTGCCGCCGACACGTTCCAGTTCGACGCAAGCCACCTTTTTGCCGAGTTGCGCGGCGCGGATTGCGCCGACGTATCCGGCGGGGCCGCCGCCTACCACAATGAGGTCGTATGCCATAAGAACGTGTAACATGCCTGTTTTGGGGAGGGGGACTCAAGAAGGAATGGTCCGTAAAAGTTTGCAGTGTTCAGTTTTCAGCATTGAGCAAAGACATTAGGATACCCGGATGCCGGAACTCGCCGAGGTGGCTTTTTATTCCAAGAAGTGGGCACCCGGGCTCGGGGATCGTGTCACGGAGGTGATTTGCCGGGAGCGGGCCCGGATTTACCGGACGGCGGTGCCGGCGGAAATCCGGCGCGGACTGCAAGGGAAGAAGCTCACTGGTATCGAGACCAAGGGGAAGCAAATGCGTTTCGTTTTCGAGGAGGCGAGCCTCGGGCTGCATCTCGGGATGACGGGCAAACTTCTGGTCAAAGGCCAAGACCATGAACCCGGGCGTCATGACCATCTGGTCATCCGGCAGACCAAGCGTTCGCTCGTTTTCCGCGATGCGCGGATGTTCGGGGCTCTCAAATTCGATCCGCGTGAGGAACCTAATTGGTGGGTGAAGCTGCCACCGGAGGTCGTCTCGCGGTCGTTTACCTCCAAGGTGGTGAGTGCCTATTTGCGCCGGCGCAAGGGAAGTCCGCTCAAGGCGGTCCTGCTCCAGCAAGAGCGGTTTCCGGGGGTGGGCAATTGGATGGCGGATGAAATCCTCTGGCGTTGCCATTTCCATCCCGGACGCAGGGCGGGAACATTGAGCGAGGAAGAAGCACAAATTTTCTTCCGGAATACGAAGCAACTTTGCCGCGATGCGCTGAAAATCATCGGCCCAAACCACGGACGTCCCCCGTCCTCCTGGCTTTTCCGGCACCGTTGGCGGCGCGGCGGGAAGTGTCCGCGGGACGGAGCGACGCTCGAGCGGGCGACGATCGGCGGTCGGACCACGGCCTGGTGTGCGCAGTGCCAGCGGATGTGAACCGCCGCGGAGCCGCGAGTTTGCAGTGTTCGGTCTTCAGTATTCAGCAAAGACGGAAATTGCTCAGGGCTGTCTCATGGACTCGGACCAGAGGAAGGCCAACGGGCTATTCGACGGGGAAGCCTTCGAGGTTGGCTGCGTCGCGGAGGCGTTGGTCGGCGGTGAGGAAAGGGAGGTGCTGGGGTTGCTCGCGGCAGAAGATGAGGGCGGCGGCGAGTTGGAAGGCGTCGGCGGCACGGAGCGGATGGACGCGGAGGAGACGGATGGCGCGGGCGCGGACTTCGGTAGTCGGGGTGACTTCGGTCCATTGCTTGGTCATTTCATGCAAGCGCTTCCGTGCCGCATGTTCGACGTCCGCTGGCAACTGACCATCGCGTTGGCGGCGGACCAGCGAGGACTCGATTTCCGCGAGGGTACCAAACCACACCACGGCCCAAGGATCCGCGGCGTATTGCTTTCTTCGCAGGTCGGACGATGCCTCGGTGACGATTAGCGGAACCAAAGCCGAGCTGTCCCAGAAATTCATCGATCTTCGCTGCGTTCTTCGAGGATGGCTTCCGTGAGGCGGGCGTTGCTCTTCGGTAGCGGTAAGTCGAGTACAGCGCGCGCATTGGGTTTACATTTTGGCGGAGTGACTAGGCCATCCGCGACAAGTGAGCGAACATGTTCATCCATAAGATCTTGCTCCAGTGGATAGACCACAGCGATGGGCTTGCGGTGGTCGGTGATGATCAGGGGTTCGCCGGCGATGACGGACTTGAGGCGGGCGGAGAGGTTGTTTTTGAGGTCGGAGACGCTAGCGGTCTTCATATATGGCTAGTATAGCCAGATTTTTAATAAACGCAAACGAAGAGACGAAGGTGGTGAGAGGCTGGCCACTGACCCTATCGGGCAAAGACGGAATGGCGCTCGTTTTCCGTCAGTTCGCGCCACTGGCCCGCAGCGAGGTTTGGGGGGAGATGGAACTGACCGATGGCGACGCGGAGGAGTCGGAGGGTCGGGAAGCCGGCGGCGGCAGTCATTTTGCGGACTTGGCGGTTGCGGCCTTCGCGCAGGGTGAGTTCGATCCAGCTGGTTGGGATGTTCAGACGATGGCGGATGGGTGGATCGCGTGGAGTGAGGTCGGGGTGGATGGGTGCCACCTCGGCGGGGCGGGTCATGGTTCCTTCGAGGACGATGCCGCGGTGCAGTTTTTGTAGCGCTTCCTCAGTCACCGCCCCTTCCACTTGTGCCTGGTAAGTGCGGGGGTGGGCGTTTTTCGGGTCGAGGAGTTTGGTGTTAAGTCCGGCTTCGTCGGAGAGGAGAAGAAGGCCTTCGCTGTCGCGATCGAGGCGTCCGAGCGGGTAAACATTTTCCGGCAACCCGAATTCGGACAGGGTGCGCTGTTCAGGATGGTCCGGCGTGAACTGTGAGAGGACGCCGTAGGGTTTGTTCAGCGCCAGGAGCACAGTGGACAATCTTCAGTTTTGGCTAGGGCCCGTTTGCCTGAGCGCTATCTACGGTTCGCAGACTCGGTTCCACCGGAAAGATCGAACCGAAGCGGATGTCGAAGGTCAGAGCAGAAGGAGCGCGGGTTTTTCAACGAGACGTCGGAGGGCATTCATGTATTCCGCCGCGACGGCGCCGTCGACCACGCGGTGATCGCCGCTTCCGGAAATGACGAGGCGGTGACCGACCACGAGTTGATCCTGCTCGTTGACCACCGGCTGTTTGATGATGGCGCCGATGCCGAGGATGAAGGATTGCGGTGGGTTGATGATGGGCAGGAAGCTGTCGATGCCGTAGCCACCGAGGCTGGAGAGCGTGATTGTTCCGCCCTGGTATTCCTCGGGCTTGAGTTTTTTGCCGCGGGCTTTGGCCGCGAGCTCCTTCATTTGCGCGCTGATTTCGCGCAGGGTGAGGGTATTGGCTTTTTTGATCACCGGAGTGATTAGTCCGTCTTCGATCGCCACAGCCACCGCGAGATTCACCTCGGCGTATTCGATGATGGCATCGCCATCGTAAGCCGCGTTGATTTTCGGCACTTCGGCTGCAGCGCGGGCGGCGGCCAGGAGAATGAAGTCGTTGACCGTTAGTTTTTGTCCCCCGTCCTTTTCTGCCATGGCATTGAGTTCCTTGCGCAGGACCATGAGCGGTCCGGCGTCCATCGTCACGCTGAGATAGAAATGCGGGATTTGTGTTTTGCTGGCGAGGAGGCGCTCGGCGATGGTTTTGCGCATGCCGGTCAGGGCGATGATTTTTTCTTCCCCAGCGATGCCGTGGGCGGCACGAATGGAGGGTGTGGCCGGAGATGCCACTCCCCCACCCCCACCGGCTGGCGCATTTTCGACGTCCTTCTTGACGATGCGTCCGCCGGGGCCGGTGCCGGCGATAGAGGAAAGATTGACCCCGCGGGTGGCGGCGATTTTGCGGGCGAGAGGAGAGGCTTTGGTCCGTCCAGTCGTGGCCGGTGCAGCGGCGCGGGGTGCGAGAGCAAGGGGAGTCGTGGCCGCGGGCGCAGAGGTTTTCGGTTTTTCAGCAATCGGAGTGGATTGCGCTGCGGGGGCGGTGTCGGCCGTTTCGCCGTCGGCGAGGATGAGAGCAATTTTGTCACCGACTTTAATAGTGCCCCCCTCTGCGACGTAAAGTTCGCTCAATGTTCCTTCGTCGAAGGCCTCCATTTCCATGGTGGCTTTGTCCGTCTCGACTTCGGCCAGAATGTCGCCGACTTCAACCTTGTCACCTTTGTTTTTGACCCATTTGACGAGAGTGCCCTCGACCATGGTGTCGCTGAGTTTGGGCATGGTGACGATGGGCATGGTGGGAAGTGATGAGTGAAAAGTGACGAGTGACGAGTGACGAGTGGAATGTCGGCGCGGGCGGGGACCCGCGGATCAGGAGATGGCGAGGACTTTTTGGATGATGCGGTCGGCGGTGGGGAGCTGCAGCGCTTCGAGCGGGGGGCTGTAGATGGCGGGGGCATCGAGGGAGCAGACACGCTGGACTGGGGCGTCGAGGTCGTCGAAGGCGCGTTCCTGGATCATACTGGCGATCTGCGCGGAGACGCCGCAGAAGGGTTTGTTTTCGTCGACCAGGACGGCGCGGTGGGTTTTTCGCACGCTGGCCAGGACGGTTTCTTCGTCCAATGGACGGATACTGCGGAGGTCGACGACCTCGGCTGAAATATTGAATTCCTCGTGCAGGCGGTGGGCGGCGGCGAGAGCGGTGAGCACAGCGCGTCCGTGGGCGATAAGGGAGACGTCGGTGCCTTCCCGTTTGACGTCGGCCACGCCGATGGGGATGAGGTATTCGCCTTCGGGTACTTCACCTTGGTCGCCGTAGAGGAGGGTGTTTTCCATGACGCAGACCGGATCGTTGTCGCGGATGGCCGATTTCATCAGGCCCTTGGCGTCATAAGGCGTGGCGGGTGAGACGACTTTTAGGCCCGGGGTGTTGGCCAGGAAATTTTCTGGAGTGTGCGAATGGGTGGCACCGACATTGGTGCCCCCGTTGGCCGGGCCGCGGATGACGAGGGGGCAGTTGATTAGTCCGCCGGACATGTAGCGCACGCAACCGGCGTTGTTGATGATCTGGTCGTAGGCCACGTAGGCAAAGCTCCAGAACATGAGTTCCATCACCGGACGCATGCCCATCATGGCAGCTCCCACTCCGAGGCCGATGAAGCCGGCCTCGCTGATCGGGGTGTCTATGACACGCTTGCCACCGAAGCGTTTCCAGAGACCATCGGTGATTTTGTAGGCGCCGTTGTATTCGGCGACTTCCTCTCCCATGACAACGACGTTTTCGTCACGCTCGAGTTCTTCGGCTAGTGCGTCGTTGAGGGCTTGGCGGTAGGTGATGACGGGCACGGCGGAGAAAAGTAAGAAGTGGGAAAGATGAAGGAAGAAGTGCAGGCGGCTTCAGTCGTTGAAGAAGTGACGGCCGGTTTGGCCGGACTCGGTCCCCATATCGACTTCATAATAAATGTCGCTGAAGATGTCTTCCACTTCGGGGAACGGGCTGTCTTCGGCGAATTGCACAGCGGCCGCGGCTTCTTTCTTGGCGGCCTCGTCGATTTTTTTTAGCCCGGCGTCGTCGAGGATCCCCTCCTCTTTCAGGCGGTTTTCCCACAGCGTGATGGGGTCGTGGTTCTGCTTGTAGAACTCGATCTCTTCCGGCTTGCGGTATTTCTTCGCGTTGGCGTCGGCCACGGAATGTCCGTAGTAGCGGTAGGTGTCGATTTCGAGGACGGTGGGCCGGCACTTTTCGTGGGCGCGCTCGATGGCGTCCCAAGTTTTGGCCCGGACTTCATAGAGGTCCTCACCATTGACGATGTCCCAATCGATGTTGTAGCCCTCGGCGCGTTCGGCCAGACAGGATTTGCTCGCGGAGGAACGGGCTAGGCTGGTGCCCATGGAATACTGGTTGTTTTCGATGATGTAGACCACCGGGATGTCCCAGAGCGAAGCGAGGTTGAGGGACTCGTGGTAGACGCCTTGGTTGACTGCACCATCGCCGAGGTAGGTGAGGCAACAACCCTTGAGGCCCTGGTATTTGAGGGCGTAGGCAATGCCGAGGCCAAGCGGGGTTTGTCCGGCCACAATTCCGTGGCCGCCCCAGAAATTTTTATCCGGCGCGAAAAAGTGCATCGAGCCCCCCTTCCCTTTCGAACATCCGGTGGCTTTGCCGAGAAGTTCGGCCATGCACTCGTTCATTGACATGCCGACCACGAGGGCGTGGCCGTGGTCGCGGTAGGCGGTGATGGCGTGGTCGTTCTCGCCCATCAGCGCGAGGGTGCCGACGGCGACCGATTCTTGTCCGATGTAAAGATGGAGAAAACCGCCCATTTTCCCTTGCTGGTAAAGCTTGAGGGAGGCCTGCTCGAAGCGTCGGATGCGGAGCATATCGGCGAGGAAGCCGAGCTTTTGCTCCTTGGTCAGGTCGGCGTTGATTGCGGCCGTGGCGTAGTCGACCGGGTTGCGACCGGTTTTTTTGGGCTTTTCGGCTCGGGTAACACTCACGTTGGGATATCGGGTTCGGTTGGTTACGGGTAGCGGTCTGACCGCAGATGCGAAGGGCGGAGGGCACCTTGGCAAGAACAAGGAATAGTGGAAAATTTCGCGGCTTTTGGCAAACGGAAATGAAGAGGGAAAAAGAAGGAGGAGACTTGAGTTGGAAGCCTGAGTGGGAGGGTCGTGGAGCGGGAGGAGATGGGGACCGGAGATTTGAAATTTCAGATGGCCGTGGGGCCGCTATGACATTCTTTGGCGTCCTTGCTTGCGGCTCGGGTTGGAATTAGGATGCTAAATCTTCTGGATCTAGGTTAAGTCCTTAATCGACAATATTTTATATGCAAAATACTGAACAGCAATTAGTTGCACAAGCGATGGAGGTAGCTGGACGCGCTTACGCGCCTTATTCCAAGTTCCTGGTTGGAGCAGTTTTGGTCGGGAAGGATGGCCGGATTTTTGCCGGGTGCAATGTGGAGAATATCAGCTTTGGACTGACCATCTGCGCGGAGCGCAATGCGGTCTTTGCCGCGGTGGCGGCGGGGTGTCGGGAGTTCGAGAAGATCGTCATTGTGGCGGACACCGAGGTGCCGGCCTCGCCTTGCGGGGCTTGCCGGCAGGTGCTGGCAGAATTTGATCCTGACCTCGAGATTGTGTTGGCGAACTTTCGGGGCCAGACGGAGATGTTCCGGCTTTCTCAGCTCCTCCCCCGCCCCACGGCGGGGATTTTGGATCGGAGCTGAGGGATTTATGGAGGGATTATCCGGAGCCTTTGTTGGTCCGCGGACACAAGGTCCGCCGCGCCGCTGCTGGATTCCACGTGGAACATGACCAGCATGTACGAGTATCCGGAGACATTTGACGTTCTCGTCTTGGGTGCGGGGCATGCGGGAGTGGAGGCGGGTCTGGCTGCGGCGCGGTTGGGGGCGCACACCGGGATTTTGACCCAGAACTTGGACACTATCGGGCAAATGTCTTGCAATCCGGCTATCGGGGGCCTGGCCAAAGGGCACATGGTGCGGGAGATTGATGCGCTCGGGGGGGTGATGGGCCAGAACACGGACGCCACGGGGATCCAGTTCCGGATGCTCAACGCGAGGAAGGGTCCGAGTGTGCAGGCGCCACGGGCCCAGTGCGACAAGAAGGCCTATCAATTCCGTTTGAAGTGGGTGCTGGAGCACTCCCCTCGCCTTGATTTGCTCCAAGGGAACGCGGTGCGGATTTTGGTTGAGAATGACCGGGTCGTCGGGGTGGAGACCAACCTCGGACTGCGCTATCGGGCGCGGTCCGTCGTGGTGACCACGGGGACGTTTATGCGGGGACTAATGCACGTCGGGCTGCAGAGCGCGGTCGGCGGACGGATGGGTGATGCGGTCTCAACTTTGAGTGATTCTTTAAAGGAACTGGGCTTGGCGGTGGAGCGGTTCAAGACGGGGACGCCCTGCCGGTTGCTGGGGCGGTCGATCGATTTTACCAAATGTCAGCGTCAGGACGGCGACTCCCCTGCCCCGATGTTCAGTTTTTCTCCCGAAGATTGGGCGGCCGAGAGTGGCCAAGGACCTCACGGCGAGAGCGGAGGAACTCCATTTACCCTCAATCGGTGGGCGGACGGCCAGTTCCACGTGGAACAAATGCCTTGCTGGTTAACTTACACCAACGCGCAAACCCATGACTTGATCCGAGCTAACCTCGATAAGTCTCCAATCTACGCGGGAATTATCGAGGGGGTTGGGCCGCGGTATTGTCCGTCGATCGAGGACAAAGTGGTGCGCTTTGCCGACAAGGAGCGGCATCAGATTTTTCTCGAGCCGGAGGGGCGTCAAACCGGGGAATATTACGTCAACGGAGTTTCGACCAGTTTGCCCTTTGAGGTGCAGTTGGCCTTTATCCGGTCGGTGCCGGGACTGGAGGCGGCCCACATTTTGCGGGCCGGGTATGCGGTGGAGTATGATTATTGTCCGCCGACGCAGTTGCATTCGACGCTCGAGACAAAGTTGGTCGAGGGTTTGTATTTCGCGGGGCAAATTAATGGGACCTCCGGGTATGAGGAGGCGGCAGCCCAGGGCTTGGTCGCGGGGACCAATGCGGCGCGCAAGTTGGACGCCAAGCCCGCGTTCCACGTGGAACGTTCGGAGGGCTACATTGGGGTCTTGATTGATGATTTGGTCACCCGCGGCACACCGGAGCCTTATCGGATGTTCACCAGCCGGGCGGAGTTCCGCTTGCTCCTGCGGCAGGACAATGCCGATCTGCGTCTCGCGGCGAAGGCGAGGGGGGCCGGGTTGATTTCACTCGGGCGCGCGGCCAAGACGGAAGCAAAGGCACGCGCGATCGAAGAGCTCAAAGAAACATTACAAGATATTCGATACGAAGGCATTACACTAAACCAATGGATCCGTCGTCCGGAAAACTTTTTCCGTGCTTTGCCGGCCGATTTGCGGTGCTTGGCTCCGGAGAATATTTGGGCTCAGGTGGAAACGGATTGTAAATACGAAGGCTACATTCGTCGTGAGTTGGAGTCGGTGGCGCGTCAACGGCGCCAGGAAGATCAGCCCATGCCGATGGACTTGGATTACGCGAGCATTCCTGGGTTGCGCAACGAGTCGCGTCAGAAACTGGCGCAGGTGCGTCCGTCCACGCTCGGCCAAGCCTCGCGGATCAGCGGGGTGACACCGGCGGATGTGGGATTGTTGGCGGTTTGGATTCGCAAGCTGCGGGGTGGGGCGGGCAAGGTGGTTGGGGTATGAGAGTGCTTGCGGCGATCTTGGCGGTGGGGGTTCTTGTGGGGTGTGGAGAGAGTGTTGTGGTGAAGGAATGGGACCAAGGGGAGTCCTGGGACCAGTGGGCTCGCGGGGTGAAGGCACGGTTTGCGGTGGGGGATGCGCAGGGGCATGGACCGGATGTGGGAAGCGAGGAGTGGGCGCGGGGTTTGCAGTGGAAGCTGGGGATTGTCGATGCGGACGGGCATGGGCCGGATCTCGGGTCGGCGGAGTGGCGGGCGGCGGTGGAGGAGAAGATCGGGGGGCTCGGGGAATAGGCCGATCATTTTTCTTAAGAAATCGGGCGACTCCGCGTTGACTTGTTACAGCCCATGTCCCCGGAGCAAATCATCGTTGGAGCACTTGACCGATACGAGCGGATGCTTGTCAGCTATGCTCGCGAGATCACCGGCGATCTCGACTCGGCGCGCGATGCGGTGCAGGAGACATTTTTGCGGCTCAGTCGTCAGGACGTCGTTTCTCTCGAACCCCGGCTGCGGCCTTGGCTTTTCCTGGTCTGCCGCAACTGCGCTCTCGATCACCGCCGCAAAGTCGTGCGTTTCTCCACCGAACCGGTCGAGGAGGCCGCCCAGACCAGCGAAGAGATGCCGCCGGATGTCCGGGCGATCGCCGAGGAGGACGCAATCCGTCTGCGCGGACTCGTGTCCGGACTGCCGCGCCAGCAACGCGAGTTGATCAAACTGAAATTCGAAGCGGACCTCAGCTACAAAGAAATGGCCGAGGCCTTGAAGACGAGCGTTTCGACGGTCGGCGTGCAGCTTCACGAGGCGATCAAGACTCTTCGCCGCCAATGGACGCAGGAAAACACCGAGATCCTACCGACATGAACGACCCACGTATTACCGCTTATGCCTTGAATGAAATGCGCGGCGACGAGCGCGAAAAATTCGAATTTGATCTGGCGGCCGACACGCGGAAGCAGACCGACTTGCAGCAAGCGACCGAAGTGGTCGGGGCCTTGGGTCAGGTGATGACGCAACCCAGCGAAGGCCTCGAACCGCAGGCGCGGGAAAAGCTTCTGCGCGAAATTGCGCAAAACCAAAAAATGTTTCAACAGCGCCGAAAAATTGTCCGCTTCGCCGTGCCGGTCGCGTTGGCCGCCGCCGCTTCCATCGTGGTGCTCCTGTGGGTTTCCGGGGGGAAGACCACGCAAGGGCCTGCGGTGGCGGCGGCGGATGGGGCGGAAGTTTCCGGGGATGAAAATTTGTCCACCCCGGCCGGTCCGGATTCCGCGGAGTCGACCGTCTCATTGCAGGTCCGTGGGATCGACTCTTCGTCTGGGGCGGGTCGCACCATACGGATGAGCGAAAGCGGGCGGGCCGCTTGGGAGATGCGTGCTGACACCAATTTTTCGCTCACGTCGCCTGCGGTGCGGATGAAGCCCCTTATTTGGGATGAAGAATTGCCGCGATGGGGCGGATTGCATCACGAGTAGTCATGAGATCATCGCGTCGCAGAAATGAATTGCTTCGCCACCCAGTGTCAGGCATGGATCGCGGAGTTGGCTTTCTTCCCGTGATCCGCCGCGTCTTATTTTTTATCCTTCTGCTCTCCATGCCCGCGCGGGCCGGGGAGCAAGTGGTCTGGGAACCGGCGCAGATTCTCGATGCCGAGCAGATCGCGGAATCGGGGGCGTTTGTCCCGCTGGCCATTCCCACTTTCTTCGACAACTTCCGCTATCCGTTTTTGCAGGATGATGGGTCGGTGGTCTTCATTGCTAACGACGAGGGAAGCGAGGGCTTGGGGCGCGAAGGAATTTTCTGCATCGGCAGGAATGGCGAAGTGAGCAAGCTGATCGAGGTTGGCGACTATTTTTACGGCACGGGATTGCGGCTGACCGGGGTGTCGGGATTGCGGGTAGATGGGGGCCGGGCCGTGTTCCGCTGTGGAGCGGACGACGGCAGCGCCGGGGTGGGGATGTGGGAGGATGGCCGTTTGTTCCTGCTCGCGCAGACCGGGGAAGCGGGCGGCTTGGGCACCATCGGTTATCCCGGATTTGCCGGCAATACCGTGACCTTTTATGCGGAGGACGCTGGGGAGAGCGGGGCGGTTTACGCGGTGGACCTCGCCGCGTTCCCGCGCGTGCCGCGCAAACTGGTCGACACCACGACGACGATTCCGGGAAGCGAGGGAAAGCTATTCGGAAGTTTCGGATTCCAGCAGGAGGCGGAGGATGGGGTGTCCGTTTTTCGCGGTTTTGCGGTGGGTGCGCGCGAACTGCTGCAATTCACCGGCGGAAACGAACAGGCCTTGGGCGGAGTTTTCCGTCAGAACATCCGCGAGGAGGGGGAGCCCGAGAGGAAGCCCGAGAAGATCCTCGACACACTGGCTCCGCTGCCCGGCGGGCCGCCGGGCGCGACCTTCGGCGAACTGCAGAACGCCATTCCGCACGACGGCACCGTGCTGGTGCCTTCTTGGACGCGCGACCACAGCGGCCTTTATTATGTCGGGCGCGATGGCCAACCGCGGCTGGTGGCCGACACGAACACGCGGATTCCGGAGTTGTTCGACGGAAATTTCACCCGCTTCGACAAGTGGGCGGCGAACTGTGCACCGTGGGTGATTTTTATCGCGGAAGCCGGTTCCTACCGGGGTCTCTTCGCCATGCACATGGAGCGCAACGAACTTTTCCTCCTCCTCGACAATCGCACCGAGTTGGGCGGCAAGACGGTGTCCAACTTCGAACTGGGTTCCCGTCCGAAACTCGGCGACAACATGGTCATGGCCATCGAATTCACCGATGGCAGCTCCGGAGTGTATCTGTTGAAGTTCGGTGACGGATGGGGAAAAGCCATTTTCCGCCGCGGCGCCGGGATGGCCGCGGAATTGGTCGAGGAAGGGTCCTTCCGCATGATCGGGAACTCGACCACGTACACGGCTCCCGATGCCGCGACGGGTGAAACCAACAAGGTGGACGAAGCAGAATTGATCCAAAACGCAGCGGTTTTCCCTGCGATCAAAGGACTGAATTTCGGCTACCGCTATGTCCTGCGCTCGCCTGGAGAAGACCGTTGTGATGTTGGCGGATTCGACATGTTCGTTGTCCATCCCCCGATGAAAGGACCGGATGGCAAGGTGCACACCCACTCGACCATCCCGATGAAAGTCTGCTTCAAGGACGGAAAAGCCGAGGATTTCGTCATTTATTCCCTCGAGGAGAATATCGAAGTCCTCCCGGGCCAATGGATTCTCCAGGTCCGCAAGGACCATGAGGTCTTGCTTTCGCGGTCCTTCACCCTTCTTTAAACGGCGGCTTCCCCGGTTTTGAAAAGGCAAGACGCCGGCCGACCCTGTGCTAAAGTTAAGGTATGCCTTCGATAGATTTAGTTTGTCCGGTGCCCGGGCCGAGGAGCCGGGCGGTGTTTGCCGAGCGGGTCAAGCACGTGGCGCCGGGGCCTTTTCATACCACGCCGATTGTCGCGGAGCGGGCGGAGGGGGCGACGATCACCGATGTGGATGGCAATACATTTTTGGATTTTTCCTGCGGGATCGGGGTGGCGAATTTGGGGCATAGCGAACCGTCGGTCGTGGCGGCGGTCAAGGCGCAGGCCGATAAATTTTTCCACACAAGCATCAATGTGGTGGCCTACGAGGGCTATGTGGACGTGGCGAGGCGGCTCAATGAGCGGGCGCCTGGGGATTTTGCCAAGAAAACGTTTCTGGCCAGCTCGGGGGCGGAGGCGGTGGAAAATGCAATCAAGTTTGCCCGCGCTTACACTAAGCGCCAAGCGGTGATTTGTTTTGAGCACGCCTTTCATGGGCGCACCTATATGGCGATGGCTTTGACCGGGAAGGCGAATCCTTACAAGAGTGGGTTCGGTCCGTTTCCGGCGGAAATTTATCGCGCTCCGTTCCCGGATTTTTACCGCTGGCCGGGGGTGGACGGCGAGGCGCCGGTTTGTCCGGGGAAGTTGCCTTGTTCGCTGTCGCGGTGTTTGTGCTCTGAGGCCTTCGCGCGGTTCACCGAAATCGCCCAGGCCGACATCGGTGAGACGAATGTGGCGGCGGTGATTATCGAACCGGTGACCGGCGAGGGCGGGTTCATCCCGGTGCCGGCCCCGTTTTTGCGCATGCTTCGCGAATGGTGCGACCAGCATGGCGTGGTGCTGATTTTCGACGAGATCCAGACGGGCTTCGGTCGGACCGGAACGCTTTTCGCTTGTCAGCAATCCGGGGTGGCGCCGGATTTGCTCGTCTTGGCCAAGGGTTTGGCCAACGGGCTGCCACTCTCCGCGGTGGTGGGTAAAGCGGAGGTGATCGATGCGGTCGGGGTTGGGGGCGTGGGCGGAACCTACGCCGGAAATCCGGTGGCCTGTGCGGCGGCGCTCGCGGTGATGGACAAATTCGACCGTCCGGAGACTCTGGAGCATGCGCGCCAGCTTGGGAGACTCTTGCAAGACCGGTTGGAGTCTTGGTGCAAGAAATTCCCCAAAATCGGACAGGTGCGGGGTCTTGGTCCGATGCGGGCGATGGAATTGGTCAAGGACCGGGCGACGAAAGAACCGGACAAGCCGGCGGCGGCCGCCTTGGTGAAGCACAACTACGAAAACGGGGTGATTACTTTGTCCTGCGGGACGCACGGCAATGTGTTGCGCTTTTTGATTCCGCTCATCGCGACGAAGGAACAACTGAACGAAGGGTTGGATGTGATCGAGGTGGGGTTGGCTAAGCTTTGACCCCATGGAAGCGCGCAGTATCGAAACTGGACGATATCAACGAATTGCAACGCGGTGAAAAAGGCCGTGGATAAAATCGAACCGGATTGGCATTGGGGCACCCCGGAGGGCAGCCGTGAGTTCGATCGTTTGGTCGATCGCAGCATTACCTTTCGTGAGACGCTCGGATGGCTCGAGAAAGCGGAGACGCTCACTTTGCGGATGGCGGCCGGGGTTTGCGAGTGAGCGAAGGATCAACCGTCTTTAGGCGACCAGTGAATCCGCGCGGATGATTTGCAAGCGCGCGTGGCGGTCGTTCCAGCCGGTGATTTGACGGTCGGCGGTGATCAAGGGCACGCCGAGGACGAGCGCCGTCGCGACGATGAGGCGGTCGGCGGGGTCGCCGTGGAAATCTTGTAAACGACAGCTTTCGAGGCTGATCTCGGGATGGAGCGGTTCGAGGCGGACCGGAGGTTGGAGATTTTCGCGGATCCACCGGTCCACATCGGGCTTCAATTCGAGGCGGCCTTTGGAGGCCAGCATGGCCACCTCCCAGACGGAAATCGCCGGGACAATCGAGGTGCCGCGGAAATTTCGCAAGGCCCCGAGTTGCGGGTCACCCGCGGACGCGCGCAGCCAGATGTGCGTGTCGAAAACGGCCGCAGCGGTCTTCTCAAGCATCGGCTTGCCAAGTTTCGCCCGTGGCGAGGGCATCGTCGTGCAGGGTCATGGTGCCGGACGCCCGTCCGAAAAAAAGGGGCGCGGGTGCCTTCTCGACCGCGACCAATTCAACGGCCGGTTGTCCGTGACGACTGACCACGATGGAGCACTTCTCGCGTTGCACCTTCTCGATCAGGCTGAGGCACTTGGCTTTGAATTGGGTGACGGTCACCTGCATAAAATGACCATGATATGACCATGGTTGTTTGTCAATCGTATGACAGACTAAAACTAGTGAACATTTGAACAGTAGTCAGGTTTCGTGCTAAATCTGTGGGGTGAAGCGGATGGAACAGCGGGCGGCGGTCCATTTGGATGCGGATGCCTTTTTTGTCGGATGCGAGGTGGCGTCCGAGCCCCGCTTGCGCGGGAAGGCGGTTGCGGTGGGGGGGATGAAGCGGGGGATTATTGCTTCGGCCAGTTATGAGGCGCGCAAGCTGGGGGTTTACACCCCGATGCCGACGGCGCGGGCCTTGAAGATTTGTCCGTACCTCATCGTGCTGCCGGGGGATTATGAGAAGTATGAACATTTTTCGCGGCTGATGTTTTCCTTGGTCCACGATTACACACCGGTCGTGGAGGTGGGGTCGATCGACGAGGGCTACGGGGATTTGTCGGGGGTGACAAAATGGAGTCCGCGCACGGCGGCGGAGCGCTTGCGGCGCAATATCCGCGAGCATTTGCGTTTGTCGGTCTCGCAGGGGCTGGGGACGAACAAGCTGATCTCGGCCGTGGCTTCGAAGTTGCGCAAGCCGGATAATTTTCTCGAGGTGCCGGCGGGGACGGAGCGGGAATTTCTCGCGCCGCTCGAGGTGAAATGGCTGCCGGGGGTGGGGGCGAAGATGGAGGGCATATTCCAAGCGGCGGGTTTGCACCGCATCGCGCAAGTGGCGGAGACGACGGTGGAGAGTTTGGAATTGATCGCGGGCTCGGGGGCGGGGCGGTTGCGGCAATTTGCCCAGGGCATCGACGAGCGTCCGATCGTGACCGAGCGTGAAGATGCCCAGTCTTACGGGAAGCAGGAGACGTTCGACGAGGACACGACGGATGAAGAATTTGTGCGGCGCGTGCTGCGCGGGATGGCGGATCATTTGATGGCCAAGGTGCGGTCCGACGGGAAGATGACCCGGTGTGTCGAGGTGCGGTTGCGTTACAATGACATGGAGCAAAGCCGGCGGAGCGAGAGCCTCGAGGAGCCAACGGATTTGGAGACGGACGTTTACGGGGTGATCGATCGGCTGGTGCGGCGGGCCTGGGACCGGCGGGTCAGTTTGCGTTTGGTCGGGTTGAAATTGTCGCGGGTTTATGACGGCGGCGGGTGGCGTCAGACGGGGCTGGATTTGCCGGGCACGGGCTATGAGCGGGAGACGCGGCGGGTCTTGGCGCGGGTCATGGATGAGGCGCGGGTGAAATACGGCGCCGGGAGTGTGGTCAGGGGGCATCAGATTAAAAGTGTTCAGTGTTCCGTTGGCCGTGTTCAGAAAGAGGCTGGGACGAGCGGCTCGCTTATCCGTGCGGTGAAGAGCGGACACGTGGGCCGCGTGTCCCTTCCTGCCCTAAATGTGAAAAGTTGCTTTAGCTTTATGGATTCGTTGCTCCGGCCGGGGGACATTGTGCGGATGGCGGGGGAGCGGGGGATGAAGGCGGTGGCGATGACCGATCCGAATTTGCACGGGGCGGTGGAGTTTTGTGCCGCGGCGAAGGAAGCGGGGATCCAGCCGATCGTGGGGGCGGAGGTGAAGGTGGGGGGGATGAGGTATTTGGCCTATGTCGAGAATGCCGCGGGTTACCGGCATTTGTGCGGTCTGCTCAGTGGGACGAATAAGGATGTGCTGGAGGGATTGATCCTGCGGCCGGTCACGGCGTTTCCGGAGGTGCGGTATGCGGCGACGCGGGAGGCGAAATTTTATGAGGTCGTGCAGAGTATCCGGACTTTGTCCTTGGCGGGGCAGATGCAGGGGGGAAAGCGGCGGGGGGATTTTTCGTGGGGGCGGGAGATGAAGGCGTCGCCGGGGATGATGCGAGATGCGGAGGAGATGGCCGAACGGTGCGAGTTTGTCTTGCCGATCGGCGGATTGAAGTTTCCGCGGTTTGCCCCGCCGGATGGATCTTTGCCGCGGGAGTTTTTAGCTCGGTTGGCCCGCGAGGGAATGAAGTGGCGTTACGGGGCGGCGCCGTCCGACGGGGTGCGGCGTCAGGTGGAAGAGGAATTGCGCATCATCGGCGAGGTGGGCTATGAGGAATATTTTCTGGTCGTCTGGGATTTGCTCCAGCTTTGCCGGGAGCGCGGGATTGAATGGATCACGCGGGGCAGCGCGGCGGATTCGCTGGTCTGTTATTGCCTTGGGATCAGCACGGTGTGTCCGGTGCGGTTTGAATTGTATTTCCGGCGCTTTCTCAATCCGGAACGGATGAAGCTGCAGAAGTTGCCGGATATCGACCTTGATTTTCCCCATGACCGGCGGGACGAGGTGGTGGATATTATCTTTGCCCGATACGGGCCTCACCATGCGGCCGTGGTGGGGGGATTCAACACGTACCAAGGTCGTTCCGCTTTTGCCGATATCGCCAAAGCGCTGGGGGTTTCCGAACTCCAGATCCGGCGCATGACGGAAAAATTGCCGCACACTTCGGCTCATGATGTGGCCGAGGTGGCACGGGACGGGGTGGAATCGGGTGGTTTGGGGTGGGAGGAGAATCCTTACCGGGCGGCGCTAAAGTTGGCGGCGCGGCTCGACGGGTTCCCGCGGCATGCCAAGATGCATCCCTGCGGTGTGGTTATTTCACGCGAACCGGTGGGGGAATTGACACCGTTGTTCACCAGCGCAAGCGGGCGATTGACCACGCAATTCGAGATGGAAGCGGTCGAGGCGATGGGGTTGGTCAAGCTCGATATTCTTGCGCAGGGCGGGCTTTCTGTGCTTCGCGACGCGCGTGCGGCATTACGCGCCCGCGGATTCGATCCGCCGGAGCCCGGGGCATGGGATGATCCGCAGGTGTGGCGGATGATTGCCGAGGGCGAGGCCCGCGGGGCGCATCATATCGAGAGTCCGGCTATGACATCTTTGGCCCGGAGGTCCGGGGTCCGGGCCATCGACCAGTTGATCGCTATTGTCTCAGTCATCCGTCCGGGCGCGGCTAACAGCCTGCGCAAGGAACAGTTCGCGCGGCGCGCGCGCGGCGAGGAGCCGGTGACCTATATCCATCCGAGCTTGGAACAGGTCTTGCGTTCGACCTATGGCGTGGTCGCTTACGAAGAGCATGTGCTGCAAATTTGCGAGGTGTTCGCCGGATGGGATGCGGGGCGGGCGGACCAATTGCGGCGCTTGCTGGTGAAAAACCGGATGGCGCAGGTGGATTCGTGGCGCGAAGAATTCGCCGCGGCCGCGCGGGTTGCTGGGCGCGCGGAAGACGAGATTGCGGACGTGTGGGACTTGCTCATGAAGTTCCGCGGGTATGCCTTTTGCCGGGCTCATTCGACCGCTTACGGTTTGGAGGCTTACGAAGCGGCGCAGTTGAAACGGTATTGGCCGGCGGAATTTCTGGCCTCCGTGCTGACCCACGGGAAGGGATTTTACTCCCGGTTGTTTTATACGATCGAGGCGCGGCGGCTGGGGGTTTTGTTCGGGAGGCCGGATATCAACGGGGAGACAACGAAGTTTTCCGTTGGCCGTGTTCGGTGTCCAGTGAGCCGGAGAAAAACTGCCGAAGGCGCGGCGGGTGGGAGAATTCAAGTGCCATTGGGTATGATCAAGGGATTGTCGGAAGGATTGTTGCGGAGAATCGGGGAAAGACGGCCCTTTGTTTCATTGGCGGATTTTTGGCGGCGTTGCGCGCCGCAGGCGGATGAAGCGTCGGCTTTATTGAGGGTGGGGGCGTTTGACGCGTTCGGGCCATCGCGCACGGAGATGTTTTGGGAATTGCGTGCCTTGGCGCCCTGCGTGACGGGACAAGGTCTGCTTTTGGAGGCGCGGGGTGCGGTGTTGCCGGACTGCAGGACGGAGCCGGGACGGCTGGAAAAGTTGCGCGATGAAATGGAACTGCTTGGCTTTCCGGTCAATGGACATCCGGTGGAGCTTTGGCCGGAGGTGGGATGGGAGACCTATTGTCCGGTCGGCGAGGTGCGGAAGTTTGCGGGTCAACGGGTCACGACGTGCGGGTTGGTTGTGGCGCAGCGGTTGCACCGTCAGTCGGACGGGCGCACCATGAAATTCATCAGCATTTGCGACCGCACCGATATCATCGAGTGCGAGATTTTCGCGGAGGTTTACCGCCGCTGCGGCGGCGTGCTGGCCCGGTGGCCGGTGGTCGAGGTGACGGGGAAGGTGGAGACCCCGGGCGGACGCGGTGGCGTGCTGCGGGTGGAGGAAGTGCGGCGGGCGCGGGAGCTTACGAAGCCGGACGTTCGTCGTAGGGCATCTCGGCCAGCTGGAATTTCGGCACCGATTGGCGGATGAAATCCTTGAGCATATCGAGAGTCTGCTGGTCGGTCTTGGCCCCGGGCCGGAGTCCTTCGAGCACGGGAGCGCTGACGATCACGTAGGCCCAGCGATGCTGGAGTTTTTTCACCACCATGTCCCAATTGGTCTTGGCCAAGCGAACCCAGTGGTGAGGGGTGGAGGTGTCTTTGCCGACGAACCAGTAAAGGAAGTAACTCTTCAGATTGACCCTCTGACCGGGGCCGGTTTCGATTTCGCGGTTGAGGGTGAGTTTCATCACGTCGAGCGTGCGGCCGTTGGCCAGGGTGATAGGAACCACTTCGCCCGCTTGGACCGACCAGCCTTGCCCCGGGAGACAGACCTCGGGGCGGTGGATACTGCGCTTTTCGCCACCGCTGAGCACGACTTGGGCGGTGAGGGAATTGCCGGTGAGGTCCTGGTAAATTTTTTTCTCGAACTCGGTGTCACCGGGCAGGAGAGCCAACTCGCTCGGCGAAATCGGCTCGCTCGTGCCCCAATACTCGCCGACCAAGGTGGGAAGATCCATGATGACCCCGGATTCGGGCGAGATGTTGGGTGGCGCGCTTTCGCGGCACAGCCAGATGGTGAGAGCGGCCAGCGCGATCACCGTACCGGAGCGCCACCAAGGGATATCGATGGCGCGGATCATGGGGTTGGTGCGGTAGGCGGTTGGGGAGCGAAGCGTTGCAGCAACCATCCCACCCCGAGCATGCCGCCGAGCGCGACGGCGAAGACGAGGAATCCGGAAAGCATGTGGAAAGTGGTCGGTTCCTCCAGCGTACCAATGGCGGTTTCGGGTCCGAGCGCGATGGTGCCGATGGTCAGCATGATGATGCGGGCAAAGTTGCCGGCCACGGCAAGGGGAACCGAGGCAAGAAAGACGGCCCATTTTTGCCACGATCTATCCATGGCGATGAATCCGTAGAGGGCACTGACCATCATGAGGGCGAAGAGCGAACGGATGCCGCTGCAAGGATCAGCCACGTCGACCGCGAAGCGTTCACCGGCCGCGAGGCCTGCGGCGAAGTCGGGCGTCGAGACAATGGCAGTGCCCTGTTGCAGGCAGGGCAGACCAATCAGATTGAGGAAACCGACACTGACCGTGGACATGAAAATGCGCAGGGGGAAGGCGAGAAAGTTGTCCATGAACGGCAAAGGAAACATGAACGCCAGGAATGCGATGGGGAAGGAAATCGCCTTGAGCCATTGCCATCCGAGGAACCAAAGGACGAGTGAACCGATAAACCCGAGCATGGCGGCATAACCGACGTAAATATTGTCCGCCAAATAGCCGACCCAATAGACAAAGAGAGTTCCGAGCAGAGCAGCCAAGCCGAGCCACGAACCTCTGACCGGAAGCGCGGCGAGTGCTTTGCGGCGGTAAATGACGAGTCCGAGGGCGAAGAGGGGTACCAGCCAGCAGTGTTCCCATTCGGGGTTGTTTTTCCAAATCCAGCCCATGAACTCGAACATGCCGACCCGCGTGGCCCCGTAGCCCGAGGCGTAGGGGAACCAGAAAAAGAGGGCGTAGAAAATACCGGCCGCGGTGAGAGCCGCAAAAATGTTCGGCGCGGCCAGGGAGGCTCGCCAGTCAGGGGCCACAGCGGTGGAGTTCATGGGAAACCAGAAGCTTTCACACTGTTTACGCGGCGGCAACCGATTTCCACGCGGAAAGGAATTCACCCAGACCCTCCTGCCACGTTCGCGGCCCGGGCGGAAGGACCGAGGCAAGCTTCCCGGCATCGAGGCAAGAGTAGCGCGGCCGCTTGGCCCAATCGGGTCCGAGTTGCTCGTAAGGTAGGGTTTGAATGTCCCCACATTTTGGAGCAAGGCCCAGAGCATTCATCTGGACCAAGGTCGCTTGGGCGAATTCTTCCCAAGATGTTCCACCGGGGTTGACCAAATTGAGCAATCCGGTCTGGCCGGCCTCGATTAGTTGGCGCGTCCAGAACGCGCCGTCGGCGGCGTAAAGGCAGCAGCCTTTTTTACCCGCTGCGGTGCGAACAGATTGCTGCTGCATGAGAAGACCGGGCATGCGGCTCATGAAGGTTTTTCCCCCCAGCCCGTAAAGCCAGGACACGCGCAGGATCAGGCTGCGCGGACAAGCGGATGGAATGAGCTGCTCGAGATCGGCCTTTTGGCGTCCGTACACCGAGAGCGGATGGGGAGCTTCGGACTCGGAGAGCAATCGGTCGTCTTCTCCGCCGAAAACATAGTCCGAGCTGTATTGGACGAATAGCGCATCTTGCGCCGCGCAGCGCCGGGCCAGGTCAAGGGGCGCCTCGCGATTGATGCGTCCGGTCTCCCCGGGGTTCTTCTCGCAGGCGTCGAAATCGCATACCGCTGCCGCATTGATGACGGCATCCCACCGCCGCGCGAACAACCCGTCGAGGCGCGATGCGTCGGTGATATCGGCGTCTTGGTGTGTTTGTGCGACCAGGGTATGCCCGGCGGCCAACTCCTTGGCCAGATAACGGCCGAGCAAACCTCCGGACCCGAGCAGAAGAATATTCATGGGTCGAACTTCAGGCGTTCCAATTGTGCGAGCACGTCACCGGAGGTCACGGCATCAAGGCAAAGGTAGCTGTCCATGCCGCAACGGTCGATACACGGGTGCAGGGGACAGGCCCGGCGCTGCACCACGCGATGGCGATTGTTCCATGGCGCGAACCAATCGGGTTCACCCGAGCCGAAAATCGTCACCACCGGTTTGCCCAGGGCGGCGGCAAGATGGGCCGGAAACGAGTCGTGGCAGAGCACCGCGTCGGCGCCCCACAGCACAGCCACGAGGGACAAAAGATCGGGTGTTGGCACTTTGCGGGCGTGTTCCGGGGTCACGGGCTCGGCCCCCTCCGGAAGCACCTCGACCAGTTCGAATTTCTCCGCGACCCGATCCGAAGCGGCAAGTTCGCGCCAGCGGCTGAGCGGCCATTGTTTGCTCGGAAGGCGGGCTTGCGCGTGTACGGCGAGCACCGCGCGCCGGTGGCTTCCTCCTTTAGCCGGCGCGCCGGTTGCCGCAATCCAAGGCACGGAAACATCGCACGAAAGATCCATTGCCCGGGCGATCTGGTGCCAGCAATGCAAGTGCGTTTGCCGCGGCGACTCGCGATGCAGCTCTTGGGTGAGGAGGGGACGGCAGGGGTGGAGCAACCGCCAGAGATTTTCCAAAGCGCGACCGAAAAGCCGCCGCCTCCGGCGCCATGGCAAGTCGGCGGCATAGTAGTTGCCGCGCGTCATGGGAAAACCGATCCGTCGTGCAGCGTGCGTTTCCGCCATGAGGACGCCAACCCTCGCATCCGCCCACGCGCAGACGGCAGCATCGAAAGACAAGGGTCGCAGCACACGGCCCTTGTCGCGGGCCGCCACGAGCGCTGGCCCCAAGCCGGACGGTTGAGCGTCTTCCCAGGGTGTTTCCCACTCATGAATTACCGGGGGGTGGGGAAGCAACCGGTAAACTTCGCTACTGGCCGGGCGGCAGAGGACATGGACTTCGTAACGGGCTGCCGCCCCGCGGACAAACGGGAGGCTCATCACCGCATCTCCGAGGTGATGAAGTTCAACCACAAGGAGGCGGGGCTTCATCGGGCGAACCAGCGTCGTTTGAGCAGATAGTAGTGACGTCCCCAGAGGGCCATGGAGAAAGCGTTCCACCAAGGCCCGAAGCGCCATCCCTCACGCGTGAGCATCCGGGCGGTCTCGCACCACATTTTGGAAAGTTGACGGCTCGTCTTGGCATCGGCGTGCAAACGCGAAACGGCCAGAGGTTCGGGCATGTAGTGCCATTGCACCTTGGCACCCAGCCGGAGCCAATATTCATGATCCATGCAGTAATGAAGCGTCTCGTCGAAACCGCCGAATTTTTTATAAACCCCGCGCCGCCACCAGACCGCGGGTTGTCCGAGCGGGTTGCTCTTGATCAGCTCGGTCGGGACAAACTTGGCCGCCGACTTGCGCCGTTTCCGTCCGGAATCCCCCTCGAGGAAAAAAAAATCGGCATAAACAACATCAACGGTGTCCTCACGGTTGAAGACATCAAGGACGCGCTGCACGGCCAGCGGTTCGTAAAGGTCGTCGGCGCACAAGTAGGCGAGGATGTCCCCGTTGGCTAGGCCGAACCCCTTGTTGATGGCTTGGGACTGTCCGTTGTCCTTCTCCGAGACCCAACGCACCCCGCTCTGTTGGCGCAGAATTTCGGTCGTTCCGTCGGTCGATCCTCCGTCGATGACGATGTGCTCGATTTCGTGCGAGGGAGCATGTTCCGCGGCCAGGCGGACCGAATCAAGGCACGCTCCGAGATAGCGTGCCTGGTTGAGCGAAGGGGTGACAACCGAAAGTTTCATGATGTGCCGTTCGCACCGATGCGACGGAAGATTTCTTCATACCGGTCGAGCACGGACTCCCACCGGAATTGTTCCGCACGGTGGCGGGCGCGTCGCCCCACCGCCGCACAGTCTTCCGGATGGTCCGCGGCCCAAACGAGTTTCTCGGCCAGCGCTTCGACCGGATGGTCCGGACCGAAAGGGATACCGGCATCACCGACCACTTCGCGTGTCGCCGTGCAGTCGTGGTACATGATCGCCTTGCCCATGCCGAGCTGGTCGAGCAGAACCAATCGCGTGGCCTCGATGGTGGCGGGCATGATGAAAGCCCGTGAATGCTGACTCAGCTCGATGTAGGCATCGGAAAACCGCAGCCCGGTAAAAATCACCCGATCGGTGGCCAGAGCCGCCAGCTTTCGGTGGTAGGCTTGTTCGTAGGGATCACCGCCCACCATGACCAGCGGCAGTGGATCGGCCAACTCGCGGTATGCGCGCAACAGCAATTCCGCCTCGTTCTCCGGAGTGAGTCGGGAAACATAAAGGAAGTAGTTGTCCGGCCGGAGTCCCCAGCGTTCCAACTCCCCGGAGCGCACGGGCGCATCGCGTATGGTCAGCCCGTAGGAGAGGTGCTCGGTTCGCGTGGCATGACGGTCCGCATAGCGGTCGGCAATGGTGGCGTTGTCCGCGATGATGCAGTCAGCGGACTGCGTGGCCCAACGTTCGCTGTGTTTCAACCAGAACCGGGCGAATCCGCGCCACTTTTTACGGCTGAAGTCCGCCCCGTCCACATTGATGATCACCTTGGTGCCGCGCCATCGGGCGAGGCGACCGAGGATGGCATTGCCCACCCCACAGAGATAGATAATGTCATAGTTCCTGCGCATCGCATCGAGCATCGACAGGGTGGTGTGCACGATGGTGTCGAGACTCTTGGTCGGGATGGTCGGTAGTCCGATGATGTGCATGCCCTCCCAGATCGGCTGGGGTGCCCCGTGGTGGGGCAGGCGGTTGTAGACCGTCACATCATGTCCCCGCGCGGCGAGGCGTTTGCCGAGCTCCTGAACGACGACCTCGAATCCCGAGTAGCGGGCCGGCACGCCGCGGGAACCGAGAAAGGCGATGCTGGGTTTTCCGGAGCCAGCGGGTTTTGCCTTCGGTCGGCCGCCCAAAGCTTCGCGGATGGTGTAGTAGACAAAGAGCGAATTGAACTGGGTGTAGCGCCTCCAGAGACGGCCGGGCTCCTGCCAAAGGCGGTAGACCCATGTGGTGCCGGAGCGCTGCATCCAATGTGGTGCGAAAGCCCGCTGTCCACCAAGAAGGACAAAGGCATCTCCCACCGCGAAGAAGACCCCGCGGGCGTGGCGCGCCAGGTTGTCGATGATCCATCGCTCCTGCCGCTCGCCGCCGAGGGCGACCCAGATGAAATCGGGCTTGGCTTCCGCGATGGTCCGGGCGAAGGCCTTTTCGTCGTCCTCGGTCCACGTCCGGAAGGGCGGCGACAAAGTGCCGGCAATTTCGAGGCCGGGTTGGATCTCACCCAAGTGCGCCACGAGGGCCTCGAGTGTTTCCTCCGTTCCGCCGAAGAAAAAATGGCGCCACGGACGCGGGGTGGCACGGATCATTTTCTCCATGAAATACGGGCCGTAGACGCGGTCCTTGAGGGCGGCTCCGTGTGCGTTGAGGCTCCAGCGCAGCGGCATGCCATCGGGCAGGATGAGGTCAAACTTCCTCATGACGTCGCCGAAATCGCGTTGGTGGCGGGCCAACGCGACGATGTGGGTATTGCTGGCCGCCACGGCGGCGGGATGCTGTTCGCCGGCCAGCCGGATGCTTTCCGCGATGGCCGCATCGTAATCGACCACCGACACCGGAGTTCCGAGGATTGTAATCTTGCGTGGTGCCGTTCTCATGCCCCCGGCCAAACTAATGGAGCAGACCGCCGGCGGCAATGGCGGGACGGGAAACCGCTGGCTCCCTGCCGCGCCCGTGCTTAGGCTGCCGCCCATGAGCCTGACCGTCCGGATCGACGAGGACATCAAAGCGGCGATGAAAGCCAAGGAGACCGACAAACTCGGCGCCTTGCGCATGCTCAAGTCGTCCCTGAAATACGCCGTGATCGAAAAAGGGGCGGCGACCGATGCCGTTCTGGCCGATGCGGACGTCATCACGGTCCTCCGTCGCCGGATCAAGCAGTGCCAGGACGCCATCGAGGGTTTCGCCAAGGGTGGACGTGACGAGCAGGCGGCCAAAGAAAAGGCCGAACTCGTATTGCTCGAGACCTATTTGCCCGCCTCGCTTTCGGCCGACGAGTTGTCCGCGCTGGTGCGCGAGGCCATTGTGGAGTCGGGGGCGACCGGCAAAGCGCAAATGGGTGCGGTGATGAAAGTCGTCATGGCCAAAGCGGGCGGACGGACCGAGGGCAAGGCTGTCAATACGGAGGTTCTCAGGCAACTTGGCTAAAAAAACACCATCGAAAAAAAGCGGGGTATGGGCTGTCATCGTGGCCGCCGGCTCCAGCCGTCGCATGGGCTTCAACAAATTGACGGCCGAACTGGAGGGTCAGCCTGTGCTCGGCCGCAGTGTGGCAGCCTTCAATCAGTCAAAGCTCATCGATGCGATTGTCCTGGTTTGTGCGGCCAGCGCGCGGACCGAACTGGAGGAGATTGCCCGGACCGCAGCCCCGACCAAGCTCAAAGCCGTAGTGGAAGGTGGAGCACACCGCCATTTGTCCGTGGCCGAAGGCCTTGAGTGTGTACCCGAAGATGCGGCCATCATTGCGGTGCACGATGCGGCCCGTCCATTAGTCACTTGCGCCATGATCGAGCGCTGCCTCGAGAGTGCACGCAACAATGGCGCCGCGGCTTGTGCCAGGCCGGTCACCGATACGCTCAAGCGGATTAACGACGAGGGCTTCATTGTCGAGTCCGTCGAACGCGATGGACTCTGGGCTGTCGAGACCCCGCAAATTTTCCGCGCCGAATTGCTACGCCACGCTTACGCCGAAGTCATCGCGACCGGCGGCCAAGTTCCGGACGAGACATCCGCGGTTCAAGCGGCCGGGGCCCCGGTTGCCCTGGTCGAGACTCCGGAGTGGAATGGCAAGATCACTTACCCGGCGGACCTGGAACTGGCCCGCCTCGTTTTGCGCGGGCGCAAAGAGGACTGAGATCCTCATGGGCGGGAAGATTCTCACCGTTGGTCTGGTTTGTTTCCTCTTGGGTGCTGCTGCCGCGATGCTTGCCGGGCTGTGGTTGGCTCTGCCGCCGGGCGACGATCTGCCGCCTTGTCCGTATCTTGAGAAACATAGTTTCGCCGAGGTGCCGCCTTATGTCGTCACCGCGATCGGTGCTTACGAAGCAATCCGGGAGACTCTCCTGCGCGAATCTTTAGAAGGGGTGGGAGATCAGTCCACCGTGATCGCCCGCGCTTTTGCCGGGGAGGATCAACGGGTTGCCTCGCTGGCCAAGCGCCTGGGTGCCGAGCAGGACGTCGAGTCGGCGCGGCGGGCTTTCCGGCGCCTGCACCGGTTGATGCAGAAGCATGCGGACAAGTTGCCGGAGTCCTCTTGATTCCGGAGGTCCAAGAGCGAGGAGCAAGACAGCGGATCGTTGTCCCAGTAGCTGTGCGAAGTGAGTTTGACCTTCCCGCGTAAGATGAGATGGACGCTGACCGTGTAGGCTAGGATGATGCGCGTGATCATGTGGGTCTTCGGCGTTGAGGTGGCCTTCATGTCCTACGGTGTAGGGGTTGGCTTCCGCACCAGTGGTGGAGTCGTGGGCAACGGCGGCGCGGGCGTGATTTTGGGAATGGATCTCACTCCTCCGGCCAAAGACGGCCCGATCGATCCCGTGGAATTCACCGCCGCGATGATCCGCAGATTCTGGAGCGGAGGTCCGCGGCACGCTCATTCCTTTTTTCCAAGCAGCCAATTTTCGCTGGTGAGCCTGGGGCAAAGCTGACAAACAAAGATCCGAGTTCTTTTGGCGATGATCGACCCACCTTCAACCCTAGCCATTGCGGAATCCTTTCTGCAGCCGATGGGGCCCGTGGCGGCGGAGCAGTTGCGGCATCTCAAACTTGTAACTCTTCTGACTATGATCGCGGTGGTTCCCGTCCTGGTCGCCACACCGTTGATTCTGTGGAGGTATCGTCGAAGCAAGCCGACGGGCAAATATCGCCCGAACTGGGAATCGAACCGGGTCCTTGAATCGTTGATGTGGGGCGTGCCGATTCTTGTCGTCACTTTGATGGGGGTGAGTCTTTGGAACATGACCTTCCGCCTCGACCCCTACAAGGAACTGGGCAAAGACCCGCTGCAAATCCATGTTATAGGACTCGATTGGAAATGGATCTTCATCTATCCGGACGAGGGAGTTGCGCTGGTGGATGAGTTGGTCGTGCCCGAGGGGCGTGCGGTCGAGTTGACTTTGACGACCGACACCGTGATGCAGAGCCTGCGGATTTCGGCGATTGTCGGTCAGATTTATGCCATGCCGGCCATGACCACGAAGTTGAACTTCCTTGCCGCCCGGCAGGGTGAGGCCACCGGGATGAATACGCAATTCACGGGGAACGGATTCTGGAAGCAGAAATTCCAAGTTTTCTCGGTTTCCCAGGAGGAATACGAGGCCCGGATGAAGAAGGTGCAAGCGAGCGACCTCGCGCTCACCGCCGACACCTACGCCCTCCTGGCCGTGCAGGGCACTGCGGAAGAGGCCAAAAAATCCCTCAACATCGAGGACCGAAGAGGTCCGATTGAAATGGTCCTCGGGGACTCGAAAATTTTTCAACGCGTGCTGGCCCGCTACATGGTCGAGGACATGACTCCGGAAAGCCAGCCGGGCAGCCCCTCTTACGATCCCGCGAAATCCCCCCTTCCAGCCGCCCCGGAGAAACCCATGATGGATATGAAAATGTAAAATGTTCGAGGCGCTTTTTGGCAGACTGACATGGGACTCGATCATTCTCGTCCAGGAGTTTGAAGATCCCAATTTGAATACCTTCATCACCGCCGGTGCGGCGGCCATGTTGCCGGTGGGAGGGGCGTTGGTGGTTGCGCTTCTTTTTTGGATGAAGTGGTGGAAGCCCCTTTTCGAATGGCTGACGAGTGTCGATCACAAAAAAATCGGCACGATGTATATCATCTTCGCGGTGATCATGTTGTTCCGCGGGGTGGTCGAGGGCATTTTGATGCGGGTCAACCAGGCGGTGGGCCTCAATGGCGGGTTTCTCTCGTCCGATCATTTCAACCAACTCTTCACGACCCACGGCACCAACATGATCTTTTTCGTGGCGATGCCGTTCCTGATCGGTCTGATCAATATCGTCGTCCCCTTGCAGATCGGTGCCAGGGACGTGGCCTTTCCGAAGCTCAATCAAATCAGCCTGGGTCTCACGGCGGTCGGCGGATTCCTCATCATGATCTCGTTGCTGGTCGGGGAGTTTTCGACGGGTGGGTGGACCGGGTATCCTTCGTTCACCGGTCGCTTGATCAATCCCGGAGTCGGCCCGGATTATTACATTCTGTCCATCGGGATTGCGGGCCTCGGCTCCACCCTCACCGGGGTCAACTTTGCGGTGACCATTTACAAGATGCGCGCGGCGGGGATGAGTTTCATGAGGATGCCGCTGTTCACGTGGACGGCCCTCTGCACCTCCATCCTGCTGATCTTCGCCATGCCGCCACTCACCGCCTGCTGCCTCATGCTCGGGCTCGACCGCTACCTTGGCTTTCACTTTTTCACGAACGACATGGGCGGGAATTTGATGAACTACATCAACCTGTTTTGGATGTTCGGCCATCCGGAGGTCTACATCCTCATCCTTCCGGCCTTCGGGGTGATGTCGGAAATCGCGGCCACCTTTTCCGGGAAGCGTCTTTACGGCTACGTCGGGTTGGTGGCGGCGACGATGTGCATCGCGGTTCTTTCCTTCATGGTCTGGCTGCACCACTTCTTCACCATGGGGCAGTCGACCACGGTGAACGCCGCTTTTGGCATCGCGACGCTGCTGATTGCCATCCCGACGGGGGTGAAAATCTATGATTGGTTGGCGACTTTGTGGGGCGGGCGGGTCCGTTTTACCACGCCGATGCTCTACCTGTGCGGATTTTTCGTCCTCTTTGCCATCGGCGGTCTCAGCGGGGTGATCCTGGCCAACCCCACGCTGGACTACCAGTTGCACAACAGCCTTTTTCTGGTCGCCCATTTCCACAATGTGATCATTCCCGGAACTCTGTTTGGCGTTCTCGCGGGTATCTACTACTGGTTCCCGAAAATTTACGGGTTCCGGCTCCTCGACGGTTACAGCCGGATCACGGCCTTCCTCTGGGCGTTCGGCTTCATTCTGGCCTTCCTACCTCTCTACCAAGTCGGAATGATGGGAATGACCCGGCGGACGGTCGCCTACGAGAATCCGGCGCTGGTCCCCTGGATGGTGGTTTCGGGAATTGGCGCGCTCTTTCTGGGTCTCGCCTTCACTTTCGTGCTCCTGACTCTCTGGCGAAGCGTTGTGAACCGGAAGAAATTGATGGTTCCTTTTGGTGATCCTTGGGACGGGCGAACTCTCGAGTGGTGGACCCCGGCGCCGACTCCCGAATGGAATTTTGCGGTTCTGCCCAAGGTCGATGGCCGGGATGCCTTCACGGAGGCAAAGGCCAAGGGCACGGCCTACCAGCCGATCGAGAAATACGAAGACATCGAGATGCCCGCCAACACCTACTACGGCTTGATTATTGCGGCACTGGGCTCGGGGCTCGGCTTCGGCTTGGTCTGGTATATGTGGTGGTTGGCCATCATCTGCTTCCTGGGTTGCATCGTGACGGTCATCACTTACGCCTTTCTGCCGGAAAGAAAAAAAATCATTCCCGCCGCCGAGGTTCGCGAGATCGATGAAACCTGGCGCCGGGCGGCCCGCGAAAGTCGGGGCGTCACGCGCGACGACGAGTGCAACGAGGCCAACCAAGGGCTGGCCCGTCCCGACATCATCACCAACCCATGAGTGCCCCGACCGGACAATCACTCCATCCCGGCCTGAATCTGGGCGAAGAGCACGGCGACGACCACCTCGAGGCGGAGACCTCCGTCTTCGGGTTCTGGGTTTTCATGATGAGCGATCTGGTGACGTTCGGGATGTTTTTTGCCGTCTTCGCCACCACCATGCCTCTCGCGTGTTGCCCCGGCCCCAAGGAACTCTTCGACTTCGGCAGCATCGCCTGGCAAACCGCCTTTCTTCTCCTCTCGAGTGTGACCAGCGGAATGGCGGTCTTGACCATGAAGCAGGAACATGGCGGCCGAGGTGCCTGCACCAAAAAATTGGTGTTTTGGCTCCTGCTCACGGTCCTGCTCGGGTGCGGATTCCTTTATCGTGAGATTTCCGACTTCATCTCCATGGCCGCCGCCGGTGGACCGCCGACCCGCAGCGGCTACCTCTCCGCCTTGTGGTCCCTGGTCGGACTCCACGGTCTGCATGTGACCGGCGGAATCATTTGGTGTCTGGTCATTGTCGTCGGGGTTCTGGTTCGGGGGGTCGACCGCCGCTGGAAGTTGGCCCTGCTCCGCTGGGCGTTGTTCTGGCATTTTCTCGATGTGGTCTGGATCTTCATCTTTAGCTTCGTCTTCTTGGGAGGATTGCTCTGATGAAAAAATCCAAGGAACTTCACCACTACCTGACCGGCTTCGCCCTGGCGGCGGTTCTTACGATCATCCCCTTCACCCTCGTGGCGACGGTGGGAGGGGCGCGCAGCTATATCGTTCTCGTCCTCTGTGCCATCCTGCAAGTGATCGTCCATCTGCGCTTCTTCCTGCACCTCTCGTTCAGAGGCCAGCAGAAGGAAGATCTCCAACTGGTTTTGTTCACCGGTTTCATCCTGTTCCTCATGATTGGAGGAACCATCTGGGTCCTGGGCGATCTCTACACCCGAATGTAAGCCCGGCGTTGTGGCAGAGGGCTTCGCGGATCGATGGATCCCGTGACCACCTTTACTCGGGCACGAGCCGCACGACTTTGCCGGGTTCGTCGTAGACGACGTAGAGGAAACCGTCGTCGAACGAGCGGACGTCGCGGATGCGCCCGGTCTCGCGGAGAAGAATCTCCTGTTTGGCCACGCTGGTTCCGTTGAGTTCAAGACGCACCAACCTTTGCCCGGCAAGTCCGCCGGCAAAAAGATTGCCGCGCCAGTGCGGGAATTTATCGCCCCGGTAAAGGGCGAGCCCGGACGCGGCAATGACCGGGGTCCATTGCACGACAGGATTTTCCATTCCGAGGGCTGACTTCTCTTCGCTGATCGTCGTCCCGTTGTAATTGATGCCGTGCGTCACAAGCGGCCAACCGTAGTTGGCACCTTTGCGGATGATATTGAGTTCGTCTCCTCCGCGCGGCCCGTGCTCGGTAGCCCACAATCGCCCGGTTGTCGGATCGTAAACCAAGCCCTGGGCGTTGCGTGTACCCAAAGCCCAGACTGAAGGCATGGCACCCGTCGTGCCAACGAAAGGATTGTCGTCCGGAATTTGTCCGTCATCCCCGAGGCGACGGAAAAAAACAAGTGTCCGCGCCCGTCGAAAGCAAGGCGCGAGCCGAAATGAATCGCGCCGGAATGGGCCTGATCCTCGGGCGGATCGAATACGGTCTCGACATGAGTGAAGCGGTCTCCCTCCAGCTTGCCGCGCACGATGGCGGTGTGCGCGCCCTTGCCGGACGGTTTGGAAAACGAAAGGTAGATCCAGCCATTTTTCTCATAATCGGGGTGAAGCACGACATCGAGAAGCCCGCCTTGGCCGGAGGCCACAACCTGCGGAACGCCGGCGACCTCGCGCGGTTCCGCGGAGGCGGCGGCGAAAAGAAGGAGTCGTCCCCCCCGTTCGCTGACCAGAAACCGTCCGTCTGGGAGTTGTGCCATCGCCCACGGGCGCTTGAGTCCTTCGGCGACGGTCTCGATGCGGAAGCGGTGGGCGGAGGAGTCCACCGCTTTGGCCCGACAATCGGCAAACGCGAGGAGCAAGATGAGCGGCACGAATCTCACGGCTGGTCAATCTTGACCAAGCCGGCCGATCCGTCGAAGCGGAAAACGGCGCGGGCATCACCCAAGGGAGGGGCCGGCGGGGTGTTTGCCCTCCATGGGGCAGAGGCCACGTTGGGTTGCTTTTGGTCCGCGGTGGTTAACATCCACGGCGCCGAAACTTCCGAGAGAGCGCCGAGCAAGCTATTGCCGGTCGGTGGTTCGCCGGGTGTGGTCACCCCGCCGAATGGATTTATAACGGCCCCGTTGTTGGTCAGCCTGGTGTTCATGACCCAAACGCGCATCTGTGCCGGGTCGGCCGGAACGGTCTGGCGCGCGTAAGCGCGGGGCATAAGCGAGCGGACCAGGTATTTCGCGGGAGAGGTTGGCACTCCGAGGTAAGCCGCACACTCCGTGACGATGCGGCCACCGCGGCCTTCTTCGTATTCCAGCACTTGCCCGGGGAAAAGCGGTGGCAACTTGCCCCCGTGGTCCACCGGATATTGCAGGACGGCAAGACCCATGGTGCGGGTCTTGGCCAAGGCATCCGCCCGTTGGACCCGATCAAAGAGACCCGGCAGCATGCCGGCGGTCACCCCGGCAAGGACCACCACGATGGCCGTGACGACGAGAATCTCGACCAGGGTGAATCCCCTGCGATGGGAAAAAGCGATCCATCCTCCCGGACGGACCGCTCCGGTCGATTCTACTTTCGTGGTTGGCCTCAGGCCAATGCGGCTGCAGCAGGTCGATGGGCGCACGAGGGATCGTTGCAGACACCGTATAGTGTCAACGAGTGGCGCTTGACCGTGAATCCGGCGGGAGCCAACTGGTCGATCCCCGAGGTGCAAGCCTCAACCTCGAACACTTTCTGGCAGGTTTCGCACAGAAAGTGGTGGTGATGGTGTGGATGCTTGCGCTCGTAATGGGGAGGGGCCCCCGGGATTTCCACCACTTCCACTGCACCCATATCCATCAGGATACGGAGAGCACGGTAAACGGTGGCGATGCCCAACCCCGGAGACAGGGTGCGGGCGGTGGTCCATATGTCGGCTGGGGTCATGGGGCGACCCGCGTCTTCGAGCGTTTTTTGTACTGCTGATCTTTGTCTGGTAGCGTAGTTCACTTCTTTGTTGATGGTTGATGTGACGTGAGGGTCACAACGGCAAAGCTCCGTTATCCGATGTCAATTTGCAAATAAATTCCCCGGCCTTGCGATTCCAGAAAAGCACCGCCCGCCCCTCTATGCTTCTGATTCCGTAACGATTATGTGCCGCCGGTGAGAACTCGGAAGACACCATTCTGATCCCGATAAAATCCTCTCAATTCAGGATTCTTGCCGGTTAGGGCCTGCATGGCTTGGTCGAGCCAGTTTCCATTTTCCTCCGCTTGATCGGCCCGCAGGCTGCCATCCGAGTTGTTCACTTTCTCAAACGGGCGCGTGATGGCGGCGTAGGCTTTGTCAGAAAGGCGGGCGGCCTCCAGAAGTTCGGGCTGGTAAACCACAATCCAAGTGCCGCCGTAGCCGTCGGGGTCCTTGGGGGCAATGAGGCGGAAGGCGAGTTTCCCGCCGCGCGCGTCGCGCTGTTTGGGGCCGAGGCTGTAAAGTGCGCGGATCTGGTTCTTGTCGTGCAGGTGGCCGGCGATGAATTCGCGGAACAGTTGCCGCGTTTTCTGACCCGGGCGCGCGGAACCGTAAACACCGAATTCGATGGCGACCGGTTTCTGCGGGTCACCGTAAACATTAAGTTCCCATTGTTTGTTCGCGCGGAAGGAAAGGTAAGGGATGTTGCGCAGCAGGCCATTGTCGATTGCTGTGGGGGGAATTTGTTCGAAGCGCCGGATGCCGTCATGGGTACGCAAATCGTGGACGATCGAACGCCACGAGGGCAAAGCATCGCGGTCCGTGATGTCGGAAAAGATGGCTTCGCTGTTCGGCGCATCGTCGATGCGGCGGATGTATTCCTTGGGAATGCGGGCTTCACCCCGGTCAGTCTCAAGCACAACCAAATCGGGGGTGTTTTGAATAATGAGCCCGCGCAACTCGGTCCCGTCATTCATCCGCACTTGATCCGGAGCCCGGTCGAGGCGGGGGAGCGCCCCTGCTTCGAGAGGGAGCAGACAGGCGGTGGCTAAAGCGAGGCGGGTTGCCAACACAATCGAAGAATACTAACCTGCCCCACGTCATGCAAGCAGCCCGGTACCTTCTTGTCGTTGCGCTGGCTGCGCTGGCCGGGTGTGTGACCGCGCCCGGCGGCTACCAACGCCCCTCGGGAGCGGTGGTGCTGAAACCGTTGCCCAAGGAAAAATTCTGGTGGGGAACATCGACCGCCAGCTTCCAGAACGAGGACCGCGGCCTCGCGCCGGACGATCCCATGAATTTCCGCACCGACTGGGATGTTTTCGCGGAGGAGGGCAGAACGCCGGCGCGGGGTGACAAGGCGGTGTCATCGTGGACGCGCTTCGATCTCGACCTCGGGGCGGTCAAACAACTTGGCGTGTCGCACTTCCGCTTCGGGGTGGAGTGGGCCCGGATCGAGCCCCGGCCCGGGGTGATCAACGAGAAGGCGCTGGCCCGTTATGTCGAGATGGCGCGGCAACTGCGTGCTGCGGGCATCGAACCGATTGTCACCCTTTGGCATTTCACCTTCCCCGACTGGCTCTATGACAAAAACGACAAGCGCCGCGTCAATTTCCTCCATCCCGACGCCAAGGAATCATGGCGGGCGCACGTGACGCGCGTGGTGCGAGCCATGAAGCCCTACGTGCGTATCTACGTTCCGCAAAATGAACCGAACGGCGCGATCAATCTCGGCTGGATTGCCGGACACTGGCCCCCGGGTCTTCTGCTTCGGCCCTTCGCTTACAAGCACGCCTTGCGTGCTTCGGCCGATATGTTCCGTGATGCGGCACAAATCATCCGCCGCGAGCGGCCCGGTGCCATCGTCATGGGAATCTATTCGCTGCCCGACTGGCGCCGCAGCCATCTCGCCGATCCCACGGCACTGATTTACAATATCGTGCAGCGCCAGAATTTCGACCAACTCGACATGGTGGCCGACTCGATGGATATCATCGGGGTGAACTATTACTACGCGCAGGATGCCAGTCTGGTCCGCTTTCTCAGCCGCGGCCACGGGGAGCTGTCATCCGACTACACGCAACTGGGCTGGGAGATCGTGCCCGAAGGTCTCTACAATGTGCTCACCAAGGTGCACCAGCGCTACGGGAAGCCCGTTGTCGTTTCGGAGAACGGCCTCGGTACGCAGAGCGAGCAGAAACGCATCCGTTACCTGCGCGAACACATCGCCCAGATGCGCCGGGCCATGGCCGATGGGGTCGATGTGCGGGGCTACTTTCCGTGGACGCTGGTCGACAACTATGAGTGGAAAGAAGGATGGCACGGACAGTTCGGCCTCTTTTCTTTCGACCGCCGCACCAAGGCCCGTAATCTCGAACCAACCGGCAGGTGGTTTTCGGCCTACGTCAAGGCATACCCCAATCCCTGAGACCGGCGAAACGCATCGCGGCACAATCTTGCCTTGCCGCTCGGGCGAACTAATAGATTCTGGTGAGAATGAGGAATTTAATCGCTAATCACTTGATGATCAAATTGAGCGCCGCGCTTGTGTCTGTGGTCTTTGTGTTGTGGCCCGCGCACCTTTGGGCCAACCAATCGCTGCGCGTTGTCACCTCGTTTTATCCGGTCTATGTTGCCGTGTTGAATGTCACCGCCGGAATTCCCGGCGTGGAGGTTTCCAATCTGGCCAGCCCGCATGTCGGATGCTTGCACGATTACCAACTCACGGCCGGCGACGTGCGACGGCTCGCTGATGCGGACCTTCTCCTGGTCAACGGTGCCGGCATGGAACCTTTCCTCGGCAAGGTGGCGCAGCAATCACCCGGTGTCCGGGTGGTCGGGGTGAGCGAAGGTATTGCGCTCCTGGACGACAACCCGCATGTCTGGGTGAGCCTCGAGGGGGCCCGGCGTCAGACGGAGAACATCGCAGCCGCCCTTGCCGCAGCGGCACCCGACCGCGCAGATGCTTTCCGCGCCAACGCCTCGGCCTACAACGCGTCGTTGTCGGCGCTGGAAGAAAAAATGCGCGCCGCCCTCGCGCCGTATGCCGGCACACCGATTGTCACCTTCCACGAAGCGTTTCCTTACTTCGCGCGTGATTTCGACCTTGATCTGGCCGGGGAGATTGAGCGCGAGCCCGGGGCCGAGCCGAGCGCTCGGGAGTTAGCTGACACTGTGAAATTGGTCCGCGAACGCAAGGTCAAGGCGCTCTTTGCCGAACCCCAGTTCCCGGACAAAAGCGCGCAAGTCGTGGCGCGCGAGACAAGTGTCCGGGTTTACAGTCTGGATCCCGTGGTGACAGGTCCGTCGGATCCCGAAGAGGCGCGCGGGGCTTACCTGCGGGCCATGGAGAAAAATCTGGAGGTTTTGCAGGAAGCCTTGCGCTGATAGACCTGTCGGCATGCACATTCCTCCGGATGACGCCCCCGCCCATCACGGCATCGCGCCGCACCGCTGCGGAGAGTGTTGCACGACCATGCGCGGTGTGGCTGCGCGGCGCAATGGAGTGACGGTGCTCGAGGATATCGACCTCCATTTGCACTGCGGCGAGCTGACCGCGGTGATCGGCGAAAACGGGGCGGGCAAGACCACGCTGGTCAAATGTCTGCTCGGTGAACTGCCGCACACCGGTGAAGTGCATTTTCTCGACGCGGCCCACCGGCGCAAAGACAGCCCGGTCATCGGTTACGTGCCCCAGCACAACAGCTTCGACAAAGAGGCTCCGGTCAGTGTGCTCGATCTCTTCGCCGCTTCGCTCTCGGCGCGCCCCGCGTGCCTCGGTGTCTCTGCTCCGGTGCGGCAAGCGGCGTTGGCCGGCTTGCAACGCACCAGTGCCGGCCAGCTGGTCGATCGCAAGGTCGGAAGTCTTTCCGGCGGCGAGCTGCAGCGTGTCTTGCTCGGGCTGGCCCTCACCCCGGTACCGAACATCCTTGTGCTCGACGAGCCGATGTCCGGTGTCGACCACAGCGGGCGCGAACAATTTTACGGACTGCTCTCCAAACTGCGCCGCGAATACGACCTCGCGGTGCTGCTTGTCTCGCATGATCTGGCCACCTTGGCGCGCTTTGCCGACCGGATGGTCTTTCTCGACCGGCGCATCGTCTGCGAAGGCACGCCGTCCGAAGTGCTGCACGATACGCGGGTGCGCGAGGCTTTCAGCCTGCATTCGCTTTCATGATGGATTCTCCGCTCGACCTCTGGCACCGCGCGGTGTCCTCGCTGCCTTTCGAATGGGCCGGTTACGAGTTCATGCGGCTCGCCTTGCTCGCGGTGCTTCTTATTTCCCCGTTGCTCGGGGCGCTCGGGACCGTGGTGGTGGCCAATCGCATGGCATTTTTTTCCGAAGCGGTCGGCCATGCCGCATTCACCGGCATTGCCATCGGCGTCATTCTCGGTCTGGCCGACCCCATGTGGTCGATGATCGGATTCGCCCTCGTGCTCACCCTGGCCATTGCCTGGGTGCGGCGCCGCGGAGCATTGTCCTCCGATACCGCGATCGGCCTGGTCATGGCCTTCACCGTCTCGCTCGGCATTGTCATCCTCTCGCGGGGAGGGGACTTCGCGCGCTACACCAACTTCCTGATTGGCGACATGCTGGCCATTTCGTCGCGCGATGTCGTCTGGCTGGCCGCGCTCGGGGTCGTGTCGGCCGGACTCTTTCTTGTTTTCTTCAACCGCTTGCTCCTCGCCACGATGAGTCCGTCCTTGGCCCGCAGCCGGACCAAGCATGCGGGCGCGGCCGAGTTGGTCTTCGCCTGTCTGCTCGCCGTGGTCGTGACCTGCGCCCTGCCCTGGATCGGCATCCTGGTGATCAATGCCCTCCTTATTCTCCCGGCTGCCGCGGCCCGGAATCTGGCCCGCAATACGGCCGGATTTTTCGGTTGGTCGATCGCCGTGGCTTTGGTCACCGGGATCGTTGGGCTGATCGCCTCGTTCTACGCCTCGACCGCCACCGGTGCGACCATCGTGCTGGCCGCCATGGCGGTTTACCTGCTCACCCTGCTGCGGCGGGTGGTGCCGTGAACGGAACCGTGGTCGCGCTGCCGGGCTTTCTCGGGAAGGGCAGCGATTGGGCTGAGGTGCGGGCCGCTTCGCCGGCGGGGCTGCGCTGGATTTGCTTGGATCTTTTCGCGCCAGGGGCGGAGCCGGTCAGACCGCCCGCCGTGGAGGGCCCGTGTTGGTTGGCCGGTTATTCCTTCGGCGCGCGGCTCGCTTTGCGTTGGTTGCAGGAAGCGCCGGAAAAATGGGAGGGAGCTTTGCTGCTTTCGGTGGACCCGGGGAATTTCCAGACCGAGGAGGAACGCGTGGCGCGTCGGAAGTCCGATGCGGATTGGTCCGCCGCATTTCGTGCTGAGCGGTGGGAGGTGGTGACAGACCGTTGGAATGGGCAGGCTGTTTTTCAGAATAATACCGCGCCGCTGCGTGAAGAGCGGGACTTTGACCGGGGGAAACTTGCCGCGGCCCTGGTCGAAGATTCGGTTGCCGGGCAATTCACCGACCCTCTGCGCCTGCCGACCCGGTTGGTTTGGATGGCCGGCGCACGCGACGGAAAATTTGTCCGCCTGCAAAATCAGATGCGCGACACGGGGTTTCCCGGCACGTTTCCGGTGGTCGGCGAGGCCGGTCATCGCCTCCTGCTCGAAGCGCCGCAGGCGGTCGCGGGGGCTCTCGACGATCTGGTTGCTTGATCCGCGGGCGGGAAAAAGCGGAGGCTGCCAACCATGAGCAAATTGATTTATGCGGCGAGCCCCCGGTCGGCCGACATGCTTTATGCCACCGGTTTCCACGCTCCGGATGCGTTTTTTTTCCTCGAGCATCGCGGCAAGAAATCCATCGTGCTCAATGATCTTGAGATCGACCGGGGCCGGCGCGAGGCGGAGGTCGACGAGGTTCTCTCCGCTTCGGAACTCGCCCGCGAATTCGGCAGCCACTCTCCTGCCGTGCTTGCCGCCGGTCTTTTGCTTCGGCGTAAAATTCGCAGTGTCGATGTGCCGTCGGACTTCCCACTGGGCCCGGCGCGCGTGCTGGAAAAAGCGGGTCTGCGTGTCGTTCCGGTCGAAGGACATTTTTGGCCGGAGCGCGAGGTGAAGGATCAGAGCGAACTGGCCGCGATTGGCCGCGCCACGCGGCTCGCCGCGATCGGGCTGGAGCGCGCGGTCGAGGTCCTGCGCGAGGCCAAGATCGTCCGTACCGGCCTGCTTCAGTGGAAAGGGAAACCCCTGACCAGTGAAATAGTGCGCGCCGAGGCCGATGCTACCGTGCTTCGCGCGGGCGGCGTTCCCGAGGGAACGATTGTGGCGGGCGGGCGGCAAGCGTGCGATCCCCACGAACGCGGACACGGGCGGTTGCGGGCCCATGAATTGATCATTCTTGATATTTTTCCGCGCGACGCGTGCGCCGGCTACTTCGGTGACCTGACCCGTACCGTGGTGCGCGGACGCGCCAATGCGGCCCAGCGCCAGCTCTGGGACACGGTGTGTGCCGCACAACGTCTGGCCATCCGTGCGATCAAGCCCCGGGCCAAAGGAGCCGCGGTGCACAAAGCGGTGCAGGAATTTTTCGCCGCCCGCGGCTATGCCACGGAACGCCGGGGCGGACGCTGGACGGGCTTCTTCCACGGCACAGGTCACGGTCTGGGGTTGGATTTGCACGAGGAGCCGCGCCTCGGGTCCACTGTTTTCCGGACAGGCCAGGTTTTCACCGTTGAGCCGGGTCTTTATTACCCGGACATCGGCGGTGCCCGTCAGGAGGATGTCGTCACGGTGACCTCCGGGGGTTGCCGGCCGCTTTCTCGGCTGCGGGTTCCGCTGGAACTCTGAACGTATTTTGAACAAGATTCCTCTTCCAGTGTCTCAACGGGTAATTCCGCACCTGCCATGAATATGTCCATTTACCTTCTCCTCATCGGTGTCCCTCTCGCCCTCGGCCTCTACGCCCAGATGCGGGTGTCGTCCGCTTTCGGCCGTTACAAAAAGGTGGCTGCCACCTCCGGCGTGACCGGTGCGCAGGCCGCCCGCGAGATCCTCAATGCGGCCAAAATCCATGATGTCGAAGTCCGGGAAATCAACGACATGCTCGGCGACCATTACGATCCGATGAAGAAACGCCTCTGTCTTTCGTCCGATGTCTACCATACGCCGAGTGTGGCCGCATTGGGTATCGCGGCCCATGAAGCGGGTCACGCCATCCAGCATGCCCGCGCGTACGCTCCGCTCAAATGGCGCATGGCCATTGTCCCGGTCACGCAGTTCGCTTCCCAGATCCTGCCGTTGGTCATCATCGGTGGCTTCATTTTCCAAATCAGTGGCCTGATTACGCTCGGCATCATTTGCTACGCCGTGCTTGCCGTATTTCAATTGATCACTTTGCCGGTCGAGTTCGACGCCTCCAAACGTGCCAAGGTCATTCTCCAGCAAATGGGTATGGTCCAACCCGGTGGCGAAGCGGCAGGGGTCAACAGCGTGCTCAATGCCGCCGCACTTACTTACGTGGCGGCCTTTGTCGCAGCCCTCGGCAACCTTGCTTATCTTATCATGGCGCGTCGCCATGAGTAGGCGCACCGCGTCGCCACCGGTTGTTCTGACCATCGCGGGTTCCGACAACTCCTGCGGAGCAGGAATCCAGGCAGACCTCAAAACTTTCGGTGCCTATGGTGTCTACGGTCTCACCGCCGTCACCTGCGTGGTCTCCGAGGTTCCGGGGCGGGTGGAGAAAGTGCAAGCTGTCACCCCCGAGGTCCTGCGCTCGCAGATCCGCATCCTCTTCGAGGCCTACCCGATCGTTGCGGTGAAAACCGGCATGCTTTATTCCCGCGCCTTGCTCCGCGTGGTTTCCGAAGAATTGGCCGATCGCCTCGGCATGTTTCATCTCGTGGTCGACCCGGTCATGGTGGCAAGCAGCGGTGATCCGCTGCTGAAAAAGGACGCCGTGCGCGCCTACGAGGAGGAAATGCTCCCGCTTGCCGATGTCATCACCCCAAATCTCGACGAGGCCGCTGTCCTGCTCGGTCGTAAAATCTCTTCGCATCGCGCCATGGTCCGGGCTTCGGAGGAATTGTACGGGAGATACGGAGCCGCGGTCCTGCTCAAAGGGGGGCATTTGCGCGGCCGCGATGCGGTCGACATCCTGTGCGACCGCCGTGGCGTGCGCGAATTCTCACTGCCGAGACTGAATGGTTGCGAAACCCACGGCAGCGGTTGCACGCTTTCTGCGGCTCTTGCCGCGGGCCTGGCCCGCGGTCAATCCCTCGCGGCGGCCGTGGCAGGCGCGAAAAAATTCCTCCACCAAGCCATCGCGCACCAACTCGTCTGGAAACGTGGCCGGGCTCGTATCCGCGCCCTGCAGCATCGGGTAGAGGTGGACGGAAGGGGCCGATGAAAAATTTACTCGGCCTTATTTTCGTGGCCTCGACCGCTATCGCTCCGATGTATGCCGCGGAATTAACAACTCCTTCGCCCGGTGTGCCGCCAGCTGCCGATCCGTTCCTGGCGCTCGACGGCGGGCAGGTGGAGCAAGCCATCTCCATTCTCCGGCGGGATCACGTGCGCGGGGCAAAGATCGATGATGCGGCCCTCGGGCGCGCGACGCTGCGGGGTTTGATCCAAAGCCTCGCACCCGGTGCGGCCCTTGCGGCCGACGCCCCCGCGCCTGTCCCCCTTTCGCCTTTCCGGGCTGAAATCCTCGACGGCCGCGCCGGATACATCCGACTTGGGTCGCTGCAAACGGAAAACTTGGCCGAACTCGACGCCTCCTTGCGGGACTTCGCAGCAAAGGACGTGCATGGCGTCATTCTTGATCTGCGTGCCACCCCGGAGTCCTCCGACTTTGCCGCCGCCGCGCAGTCGGCCAGCCGGTTTTGCCCGCCGGGAACCGCGTTGTTCACGCTGGCTGGTCCGGGTCGCGACGAGAGCGAGGAATTTGTTTCTGCGGGCGACAACCTGTCGCGCGGCGCACTGGTTGTCCTGATCGACGAAAACACCGCGGGTGCGGCGGAGGCCCTTGCCGCGACGTTGCGATGGAACGCCCGTGCTCTGTTGGTCGGAACGCGCTCGAGCGGGCGTTGTGTCGCATTTGCCGAGGTCCCCGTCGGGGAGAAGACGAGTTTGCGCGTTGCCGTGGCCGAGGTCCTGGTCGCCGGGCAAGAGGTTTATCCGCGCGGGCTGCGGCCCGACATCGAGATCCCGCAGGATGCCGCCGAGCGCGAGACGATCCTGGCTGCGGCGCTGGTGGATGGCTCAGCGGGCTTTGTCTTCGAAAAAGAACGTGCGCAATTTGATGAGGCATCGCTTGTCGCCGGCACCAATCCCGAGATCGGCAGCGTGGCGGTCAAACCGGGGTTGATCGACCGTCCACTGCAGCGCGCTGTGGATCTCGTCACCGCCTTGCGGGTTTTCCGCAAAACGGACTGATTCCGTTCCGCCGGACATACCCCAACGCTCACCGGGGCATCATCTCACGCAACAACCCGCCGATGGCTTCGGATGCGACGTCTGGAATTTCGACCACAGATTTGGCTGCACCCGCGGCCGGGGCGAGCGCGAGCGCGGCGGCTACCCGCGCGCTGAGGTTTTCCGTCGGTGCCGCGGGTGTCCCCCCGATCCTGACCCGCGTCCAATAATAGCCGTCTTCCCGGCTACTGAAGAGCACTGGCACGAAGGCGGCGAGGATGGGCCGGCCCGCAGCTTGCACCCCGACATGCAGGTCGGCATCGATGCGGTCGGTGGCAAAGGCTCCTTTTCCGCGCACGGCCAATCCTTTGGGGGAAACGGCCAGCAGGTCGTCCATCTCCATGCGGCCGTCGGGCTGCATGCTGAAATTGAAACGAAAAATGCGCCACGGAATGCGCTGCCAGTCTTCGTGGTCGAGAAGACCAGCCAGTTTGACAAAAAGATCGACGGATTTGGTTTCCGCACCCGCGACTTCTATTTTTCCGCGGATCACACCATCTTTGAGCACGGCCTCGCCCGTGACCCGTCCGCCGAGGTGGCTGGAGACATCGGGAGGCACAAGCACGGCCGGGTCGAGGTCCTGCCATGAAATTTTGGCCGACCAGATCCCCCCGCTGTTGGCGGCCGAACCGGCCATGGTGCCGCCTCTCACATCCTTGAGGGCAAAGCTGTCAATACTCCAGGATCCTTCCCTGTTTTCCGCGGCCAAGCGTTCGATTTGCAGTGGGGAACGGGCCTCCGCGCTAAGCGAACCGCCCGTCACGGAAAACGTCCAGGCGTCCGCGCTCTGCACGGCATGGACTTGGGCGCCGTCGACTGTCCACCCCCGGCCGTCGGCGCGCCGGAGCCGGCTTTTTGCCACCCGCAAGTCGAGCGGTCGTGAAGCGGAAGCGTGGTAGGACGATGCGCCCGGCTTCTTGCCTGGTTCGAGATGGGGCGGATAGACCACGTCCACCGCGGCCACCTCGACCTGCAGGGGTTGCGACGAGGCACCCAGCAGGTCCCTCCAGTCGACCACCGCACGCAATTCCCGTGCCTCGAGGCTCTGGAAAGCATAGTCCCCGCCGGACATCCGGAAAACACGTGCCTGGAGAACACCGTCTTTCCATGCCACGCCCTGCAAATCTACCGCCGCGCCGAGAGTATCGGCCAGTGTTCCGGCCAGCTGGCGCTTGATCCAGTAGTTGGCGATGTTCTCGCGCACCAAAAAGGCCGCACCTGCGGCGATCAAGAGCGCCGCGACGACAGCGGCCGGGATCTGCCAACGTTTCACCACTCCAATAGAGCACGCGTCTGTGCACCTGGCCAGCCGTCTTGCCGCCTTCTCCTGGGCAAAGCCGGCCGGAAGGCGGCTTGATCAGTTGCGCTATGACGTGGCCGTTCCCGCCAGAGTCGGCCCGTGAGCGCGTGCTTTAACTGGATTCCCGGACGGGTGGAGCTAGTGTTTTTGTAAAGCCGTGCGGAATCCCCGTTTTCGCATCCGCCGGCCGGGTAACATTCTGGCAATTTCCAGCGACCATGTGGCGTCACGTCAAAAATTTCCTGCTTTTCCTGCGCGAAGAGAAAGCATGGTGGCTGGTTCCGCTCATCGTCATCCTCGCTCTTCTCGCGGCAGTGCTTTTATTCAATGGCAGTGCGGTGCTCGCGCCTTTTATGTATCCGGTCCTTTGACTCCTCTCGCCAGCGGGGCGAACTACCGCCCGGAAAATCCGGGTGTCACCGTGGTTTCTCTTAGGTAGCAGGCGCATCCAAGTAGGAGGCGGTAGAATGACTTCAACGGATGTTAGCAAGCTCTTGGCGGGCAATGGTCAAATCCGGGCTGATCCGCAGGGCGCGTTGGAGGTAGCTGGCAGCCTCGGACCTTCTTCCCAATCTGGCCATGACCGAGCCGACGAAATAATGCGGCCAAGCGGCATGCGGCAGGAGTTCGCAAACCAATATCCCCTGATTGACCGCTTCCGACAGGCGTCCGGCCCGCTCGAGGAACTGGGCATAATTCCACCTCAGCAAGGTGTCGTCGGGCTGGCCTTCCAGTGCCGCTTCATACATTTGTTCATCGCGGAAGGGAGACAAGGGGGTTGTCCGGGAATCTGCTTCTTTCACACGGTCCTTGCAGTATTGCAGGTTGTCGGGGTGGCTGGATTGTGAGTTGAAGGGTGCAGCGGAAATCCGTCCGAGCGCAACTTCCCAAACCCGTTTTTGATCCCAGCTGGTCGCAGCCACGCGCCGCTGGCAAGCCTCGGATTCGACTTCGGTCGGCAGCGGGCCGCCCTGGCTGGTGATCGCCGCCGGGAGCTGTCCTTCCACTTTCTCGGCCAGGATGCGGGCGAGCAGTTCGTTTCCGGCCATGGTGAAATGGACATGTTCGTAAAACAGCTCTTTGCCTGGAATCCCATCGGGCGTTTGCTTGGAGAGTTCCTGCGTGGCGTCCACCCCGGCCACCGATGCGCCGGCCTCCTCGATCATCCGGTTGATCCGGGTATCGGCTCGGACGGGGAGGGCGTCGCAATCGCGCGCCCGCTCGAAGGAGGTCCGCGCTGCACTGCGGTCGTTCAAGGCGAGTTGACAGGTGCCGATGCGAAATTGCAACTCAGCGAAATCGGAATCGATGGCGGCCGCTTTCGCGTAAACCTCGAGGGCAGCCTGGAACGAACCAGCGGCTTCGAGGGACAGACCCTGCTGGAACAGGTCTTCCCACTCGGCCAGCTGCGACGGTTCCAGTCCAACCTTGTGCAGTGAGGAAAACGGCGAGCAATCCCTCAGGTTGACCGCCACCGTGCTGAGAATGACCGGGACATCGGCATTTTTCCCGGCTTCGAGAATGTCATCAAGGTTGCCCTTGAAGTTTTCATAGGTCCGCAGTCTTTTCGGGTCGTCGTAACGCAGTTGGTTTTTGCTAAACATGTTGATGCCGTCCCACGATTCCGGAGCCGGGGATCCTCCGCGGACGCTGGTGATCAGCTGATCCATAAGCTGTCCCACTCGGGTCGTCTTGAGTGCCAGAACGGTTCTGACAAAGCCAAGGCCCGGCGCTTTTTCTCCAAACACTGTGCTTGCTCCGTAAGGGCCGATCATTTCGTTGTTCCCCATGTAAACAATCCACATGTCCCCGTCGTGCTTGGCGCATTCCTCGGCGATGGGGAGAAGCACGTGGGAGTTGATTGCGGTGATGGCGACGCAGACCACCTCGAAATCGGTGGAAGGATACCGGGTCTCCAAGAGGGCCTCCAAATAGCGACCTACCCCAAAGGAAGGATCCGGGTCTCCGTAGGCGGCGGACTCGCCGAGCAGGAAAATCCGGTAGGTCCCCGCCGGCTTGTGCGCAGCCATCCTGCCGGACAGCGGGGCGCGGGCCAGGGCCGGGGGGAAGAACCGGTGGGGGAACTTTTCGTTGGGAATGAGAAATTCCTCGCCGCCGATGGTGCGGGGGAGAAACAAGCGGGTCGAGTAGCCGTAGCCCGCCAACCGCAAGCCCAGCTCCAGTCCGCCGAAAATCATGAGCGGTACCAAAGTGGCGGCAGCCAGTCGCATCCACCGGCGGCGGCAGGGGCTGGCCGGTTGCTCCCGGACGCCACTTGTCTTGGCCGCTCCGGGCGCCTTCCCCGCCCGTCGTTGCTTCGGTTTCTTTTTCACGCGGTCGAACCTCGGTGATCTTGTTTCTCTTCCCCTTTGCGCCAGGCCCCCCGAAAAACAGCATCCCCTCGAGGGTGATCAGCACGATGAAAGGCGGCAACCATGGGGAGATCTTGCCCCGAAACGGGCAGAGTTTGGGGACCGAAACGCTTTATTCTGTCTCTGGAGCCGACCCGATGGCAAGAGTCTGTTCTCGGACTCCGTGGGACGCGAAGGGCCAAACCTTCCCCGCTCCCGCCGGGTCGGAGAAGCGGCCGGACAGCGCGGCTGCAATGTCCGTTTTCTGCTGTGCAAGGTGCGCCGGAGGCGGTTTCATTGGTGCTGTCATGCTGATGTCACGCTTCCGCTTGCTCTTGCTGCTCGGACTGCTTCCTTTGCTCCTTACGGGTTGTCCGAAAAAAGAGAAGCCCGCGATGCCGGAACTTACTGTGCCGGTGACCGCTCCGCTCCAGCAAAAAGTTCCCGTCATTCGCGAATGGGTCGGCATGCTTTCCGGCTTGGTCAATGCCAACATCGTGGCCCAAGTAAGCGGCTATCTTGTTTCGCAAAATTACGAAAACGGGTCGCTGGTCAAAAAAGGCCAACTTCTTTTCCAAATCGACCCTCGGCCCTTTAAAGCCGTCCTCGACCAGTCCACCGGCCAACTCGAGGAGGCCATGGCGCGTCTCGTCCGTGACGAGGCCAACGCCAAGCGCGCCGTCGATTTGCTGTCCAAAAACGTGATCAGCCGAGAGCAATACGACGATGAAATCCAAGCCTTCGAAGCAAGCAAGGCCGCGGTTTCCGCCGCCCAAGCCGCCGTGGAGCAAGCCCGCCTCAATCTCGAATTTACCAGCGTCACCTCGCCGATCGACGGTCTTGCCGGCATCAACATCGCGCAGGTCGGAAACCTCATCGGACCGCAGACCGGTACGCTGACCAGCGTCACGATGGTCGATCCAATCAAGGCGAACTTTTACATCAGCGACTACGATTATTTGAACTACATCAAGCCTTACTACGGCGATCCGGAGAAACTGATTCGAGCCGAGGAAAAGGGCGGATTCGGCCTGCAAATTCTCCTCGCCGACGGCACAGTCTACCCGCATCCCGGCCGCCTCATGGCGGTGAACAATGCGGTCGGCAAGGACACCGGCGCCCTTGAGTTGGAAGCGCAATTTCCCAACCCGGGCAACTTGCTGCGTTCCGGTCAGTTCGCCCGCGTGCGGGGTGTGTCGCAGTGGATCGACGATGCGTTGCTCGTCCCGCAACGCGCGGTCAACGACCTTCAAGGAAAATCGCAAATTGCCGTGGTCGGCAGCGACGGCAAGGTCGACCTCCGCATCGTGCAGATCGGCCCGACCTATGCTTCGATGCAAGTCGTGACCGACGGACTCCAACCGGGCGAGCAGGTGGTCGTCGAGGGGATGCAGAAATTGCGCCAGGGCATGACAGTGAAGACCACACCGTGGAAAATGCCCGAAGGTTTCAACGTGGAACCCGACCTGCCGCAACCGGAAATTCCCCCGTCGACCGTGGGCGATTATGTGGAGTTGCCCCCTGAAGCAGCATTGGAAGGTGCGGCGCCGCCGGAAACCCCGGTCGTCCCCGCAACCCCGCCCGCTCCGTCGCCCACCCCGACTCCTTTGCCCGAAGCTTCCGCCAAGCCCGCTTGAGGCGCGCGTCCGACCATGCCCCAGTTTTTTGTCAACCGTCCGATCGTGGCGATGGTCATCGCCATCATCACGGTCATTGTCGGTCTTGTTTCCATGGCGCGCCTCCCCATCGCGCAATACCCGAACATTGTTCCCCCGCAGATTCAGGTCAATGCGACCTATGTCGGCGCCGATGCCCTCACCGTCGAGCAATCCGTGGCCACGCCGATCGAACAGCAAGTCAATGGCGTCGAGGGCATGGAATACATGTATTCGGTCAATGCCAACAACGGCAGCATGACGCTCAATGTCTTCTTCGGCGTCGACACCGCGCCGACCGACGACCAGATCTTGACCCAGATGCGGCAGAGCCAGGCCAATTCGCAGTTGCCCGCTCCGGTCGTCGAATACGGCACGACCGTGCAGCAAAGCACCTCCGCCCCGCTGCTCCTTTTTTCGCTCTTTTCGCCGGACAAGGCCTTCGACGCCCTCTTTCTCGCCAATTACGCCTTTATCAACCTGAACAACGAGTTGGCCCGCCTGCCGGGAATCTCCAACGTGGCGATCTTCGGCGCCGGTCAATACGCCATGCGCATCTGGCTCACCCCGGACCAACTGGCCAAGCTCGACGTCACCGCGCAGGAAATCATCAATGCGGTCAAGCAGCAGAACCGCGTCAATCCGATCGGAAAAGTCGGCGCCAAACCCGTCCCCGATGGACAAGAATACGCTTACACAGTCATTGGTGAGGGCTACCTCACCACGGTGGAGGATTTCGGCAATATCGTGGTGCGTGCCAATTCCGACGGTTCCATTTTGCGCCTCAAGGACGTGGCCCGCATCGAACTCGGCGCGCAAAATTACAATATCGAAGGCCGGTTCCAGGGTAATCCCTCGGCCATCATCGCCCTCTACCAGACGCCGGGCAGCAATGCCCTCGACGCCGCCGCTTCCGCCAAGAAGCTGATGGCCGATCTCGCCGGGCGTTTTCCGCCGGGCATGCAATACACGGAATCGCTCAACACGACGCTGGCCGTGACGGCTGGGATCGAGGAAATCGTCAAGACGCTCTTCGAGGCCTTGCTTCTTGTCATCATTGTTGTCTTCATTTTTCTGCAGGGCTGGCGTGCCACGCTCATCCCTTTGCTGGCCGTGCCGGTCTCGCTCATCGGGACTTTTGCCATTTTCCCTCTGCTCGGTTTTTCGATCAACACACTCTCACTCTTCGGCCTCGTGCTGGCCATCGGCCTGGTCGTCGATGATGCCATCGTCGTGGTCGAGGCGGTCGAGCACCATATCGAGCAGGGTATGACCCCGCGTGATGCCACGCTCAAGGCCATGCAGGAGGTCTCCGGTCCCGTCGTCGCCATTGCGCTCGTCCTTTCTTCCGTCTTTATCCCGACCATTTTCATTCCCGGCATCACCGGCAGCCTCTATCAGCAATTCGCCGTGACCATTGCCGTGTCGGTCTGCATTTCCGCCTTCAACGCGCTCACTCTCAGTCCGGCCATTGCTTCGCTCATCCTCCGTCCGAAGGGCGAAACACGCGGCCCGCTCGGTGCGTTCTACAAGTGGTTCAACAACATGTTCGGCAACGCGACGAACCTCTATGTGCGGATTTGCGGCGGCGCGATCCGCAAACTCGTGCTGAGCGGCGGGTTCCTCGGGATCCTCACCCTGGCCGCGTTGTTTTTCGGGGGGCGCCTCGCACCGTCCTTCCTCCCCGAAGAGGACCAGGGCTATTTTTACGCCGCACTACAATTGCCCAACGCTTCGTCCATGGAGCGGACGTCCGCCGTCGCCGCACAGGTCGAGAAGATCCTCATGACCACACCCGGTGTGGAATACGTCACCACGGCGGTCGGCTTCAACCTGCTCAGCCAAGTCTACACCACGTACAACGCGTTCTTTTTCGTCACCCTCAAGCCATGGGGTGAGCGCACTTCGCCGGAGACGCAATACAACGCCATCATGCGCTCGATCAACGGCAAGCTGGCCATGCTGCCGTCCGCCATGGCCTTCGCCTTTTCGCCACCCGCCATTCCTGGTGTCGGCACTTCAGGCGGCGTGAATTTCGTCTTGCAGGACCGTTCGGGAGGGACTGTCCCGTTCTTGGCCGAGCAGACGCAAATCTTCATGGCCGCCGCCGCCAAACGTCCCGAATTGCAGAACCTGAATACCACATTCTTGCCCTCCGTCCCCCAACTCAAGCTTTCGGTCGATCGCGACAAGGCGCTGATCGAAGGTGTGAGCATCGATGATGCCTACAATTCGCTGCGCGCTTTCCTCGGTGGAACGATGGTCAATTATTTCAACCGATTCGGCCTCCAGTGGCAGGTTTACGTGCAGGCCGAGGGACCCTACCGCACGGACATCGAAAAGGTCGGGCAATTTTACGTGCGCAATCGTAACGGCGAGAGTGTTCCGGTCTCCGGCATCGTGCAAAGTAAACCCCGGTACGGACCGGAATTCACCATGCGCTTTAACATGTATCGCTCGGCCCAAATCAACGCGACCGCGGCCGACGGCTACAGCTCCAGCCAGGCCATGGCGGCCATGGAGGAAGTATTCGCCCAGACCATGCCGAAAGAAATGGGCTTCAACTACCTTGGCATGTCGTTCCAGGAAAAGCAGGCGGCCGAGGGCGTCTCGCCAGTGGTCATTTTCGCCCTCGCCCTCGTCTTTGTTTTCCTCATCCTCGCCGCGCAATACGAAAGTTGGTCGCTCCCGTTCAGTGTGCTGCTGGGGACTCCCATCGCGGTCTTCGGCGCCTTCTTCGCGCTCTGGGCCCGCGGGATGGAGAACAATGTCTACGCGCAGATCGGGCTTATCATGCTTATCGGCCTCGCGGCCAAGAATGCCATCCTCATCGTGGAATTCTGCAAAGCCGAATACGAAGGGGGAAAAAGTCTCTTCGACGCGGCCTTGGCTGGGGCCCGCGTGCGGTTGCGCCCCATCCTTATGACCGCCTTCGCCTTCATTCTCGGTTGCGTGCCGCTCTGGACTGCGACCGGATCGGGCGCTATCTCGCGTCAGACCATGGGAACAGCGGTCATCGGCGGCATGGGCGCGGCGACACTTTTCGCCATTTTCATCATTCCGATGCTTTTCTACGTGGTGGAAAAACTCAGCGGGTCGAAATCCGGTGGCGCGGCCAACACCACGGACGAGGCCAAGTGATGCGAAATGGGTGCGCTACGCGGGCCTCGGGACAATCATTGGCGGGGTGAGTCGACGGGTCCGGTTTCAGCCTCTGCGTTTGATCCGCGTGACGTTGCCGGTTGATCCGGTGCCTCGTTTTTTGGCTCGAGCTCCATGATGCGCCGTGCGCTCCGGTCGCCGATCCAGGCACCAAAGCGCACCCAACCCGAGTCCTGGGCCGCCTCGGCAATCTTCCCGAGACGCTCTTTCTCTTCCCGTGCGTCATCCAATTTCTCGCGTGTGCGACGGAGTGCGTCCGCGTAGGCGGCAAGATCGAGCGGATCCTGCCCGCCGAGCAATGCCTCCCAGTGTGCGGGTGGGTTCTGGGCCTCATGGGAGCGCAGGGTGGAAGTCAACACGGCTTGGCTGTCTTCGGGACTGGCTGCCGCGGCCAACTGCAGGATGATCTGCTGGAAAAGGTCTTCCCGTGTTCCGGAAAGACTGTTCCAAGCCGCCCGGTGATAGGCTGCCGTGTTGCGCCGGGTTTCCGGCGAGACGGACAGCCGGTCGCGCAAGGCAGCGAGCACGGAAAGATGCAGTTGCAAATTTTCCGTGGTTTGACGCGGTGTTGCCTCCCGTGGCGGAGCCGGCGGGTAGTGGTCGAGCAAAACTTCGGGCAAGACTGCCATTTGGCCCTGCAATGCGGCGATAAGCACTGCGGTCTGATGGAAAGCAGCCGCGCTCTCCGGCAGCGGATTGGCCTCGAGATGCGCGCGCCGGACGAAAATATTGGAGAAGGGTCCGGGGAAATGTCCGCAACCCAGCCAATCGGCCAACTCCGCTCCGCCTGCGCCCGGAGCCCACAAGCGCGCCAAGTGGGCGGCGCGCGGATCATCCGGGGAGAGCGGTTGGCCGCGGCTGTCGATCGGGCGGAGTCCGGTCACCACAAGTCCCGGCGGCCGTTTTCCCTCGGGAGATTCGAAGGCCGCCAGGCAACTCTCGATACGCCGCGGCGCATAGCGGTCGCCCGCCTGCAGGAAACCGAGGAATTCGTAGGGCGCGAGATTTGCCATCACCGCGTTGACCGCGGATGGCAGTGTCCCCGGCTCGAGCTCGATGACTTCGGTCGGCAACTCCGGTAGCTCGGCTCGGAGCGTTTCCGTCCCGGGATTCGAACCGTCATCGAGAAGAACAACGAGATCGGGCCGCCGCGTCTGGGTGGCCAGCGAGGACAACGACTCCCGCAGGCCGGGCAATTTCGGGAAGAGCGGCACGACAACCGCCACGCTGGTGCTCTCGCCGGGAAGAACCGGTGTACCGCCGCTGCTGTTTACTGCCTCCGCCATGGACTTCCATTCGTAGAGC
>CAMBUL010000002.1 GCA_945871065.1 Chthoniobacter flavus
GGATGCCAGAAGATGGTGTTCGCGCCGCTGACACGGCGCAAACACAGTCCTCGGAGAGATGCCATGAGCGGGGCGCGTGTCAGCGCGCCCCGCTTATCCTCTTTCATCTTCTTCCATCCGTGGCCTGTCTTTATTCCCTTTCGAGAGAGTAACTCTCATTGAGTTAGTCGGGAGGGAACCGCGGAGGGAGGAGACGGGGGGAGCGGAGGGATGAGGAACTGAGACCTGAACCGGAGGCCGCAGGCCGGAGATAGGTCGCCGCAGCGACCAAACCTGAGTGAAGGGTGGATGATGGGAGAAGGTTCGGGGTGGAGTGTATTTTTCTGGCTCCTCGGCGCCGGAAAATGGGGATTGGGAAAATGGGCCGGACGGGGTTATAGCTTAGTCGCTGTATGAGTGCCGCACCGGTTGAAATCGAACACCTGACCAAGGTCTTCAAAATTCCCATGCGCCGGGAGCGGGTCGTGGCGGTGCGGGATCTTTCGATCAAGGTCGAACCTGGGGAGGTTTACGGATTGCTCGGACCGAACGGTTCGGGAAAAAGCACGACGCTGAAAATTCTGCTCGGACTGGTTTCGCCGACGCGAGGGCAGACCAAAGTTTTCGGCGAGGACAGCGCTTGGGTGCGCAGCCGGAAGGACGTGGGGTTCGTGCCGGAAAACCCTTATTTTTACAAATTCCTCAGCGGGGCGGAGACGGTGCGGTTTTTCGGAAAGCTGAGCGGGATGGGTGGGGCGGTTTTGGAGACACGGGTCAAGGAGTTGCTTGAATTGGTCGGCCTGACCGAAGCCGCGGACCGCAGGGTGGGTGCGTACTCGAAAGGGATGCTGCAACGCATCGGCCTAGCGCAAGCCCTGGTCCAAGATCCGGGATTGCTGGTCCTCGATGAGCCGACGGCAGGTGTCGACCCAGTCGGATCGCGCGAGATCCGTGATTTGATTTTGGAACTCAAGGCCCGGGGCAAGACCATCCTGCTTTGTTCGCATCTTCTTTCGCAAGTGCAGGAGATTTGCGATCGGGTGGGGATTCTGGCCCGCGGCCAGTTGGTGCGCGAAGGACGGGTGGAAGATCTCCTCGCGGTACGCGACCGTACGGAAGTCGTGCTTGAGCAGGTTTCGCCGGAAAAGTTGTCCGCGCTGCAAGAAGCCGCGGAAAAGCTCGGGCTGAAAATTGTCTCAAGCGGACGGCCGCAAACCACCTTGGAGAATTTGTTTCTTGAGGCGATTGAGCCGGGGCAGTCGGCGGATGCGGGGTCGGGGAGGAAGTAGGGGGAGGGCGGAGGCTTGAGTTTGAGACTTAAGTGAAAGATGGACCGCGTCCTTCGGACGCAATAACTGCCGATCCGCTGGCCAGCGGACCTTACAGGGGGCGGCTTCAGCGACTACTTGCGGGCGGCGGCTTGGACGATCTTGGCGAAGCTGCGGGGATCGAGGCTGGCGCCGCCGACCAGGGCGCCGTCGATGTCGGGCTGGTGGAGGAGTTCTTTGGCGTTGTCCGGCTTGACGCTGCCGCCGTATTGGATGCGGACTTTGGCCGCGGTGGCGGGATCGAATATTTCGGACAGAGTCTTGCGGATAAAAGCATGGGCTTCCTGGGCTTGTTCGGGCGTGGCGGTGCGGCCGGTGCCGATGGCCCAGACGGGCTCGTAAGCAATGACCGTGTCGAGCATCTGTTCGGCTTCGAGTCCGGCCAGGCTGCCGCGGAGTTGCTTGGCCAGAACCTCGTGATGGCGGTCCGCATCCCGCTCCTCGAGGGTTTCGCCGACGCAAAGAATGGGGCGCAGGCTGGCCGCGTGGGCGGCTTTGACCTTTTTGTTCACCAACTCGTCGGTCTCGCCGAAGATGATGCGGCGTTCGCTGTGCCCCAGGACCACGTAGCGGGTGAAAAATTCGCGAAGCATGCCGGCGCTGACTTCGCCGGTGAAAGCGCCGGAGGATTCGTGCCACATATTTTGTGCGCCGAGCGTGATGCCGGGAAGTTCAGAGATGATCTCGGAGAGACGGGGGAGGGCGGTGAAGGACGGGACAATGACGATTTCCGCATCGTCGAAGTTTTTCAACTCCAACTTGAGGTCCTCCATGAACGAGACACCTTCGGCGGAGGTCATGTTCATCTTCCAATTCGCAGCAATGATCTTTTTACGCATAAAGGGGAGGACTTTGCCGTTGCGGCGGCGTCCTGACAAGCGCGGTCGCGGTCAGGGTTGGGACAAAAGAGGCTCGATGGCGCGGATGGCCGGCCAAAAGAGGGGATGGCGGCTGATGCGGCTCAATTCGGAGAGCAGGATGTCGGAGGTCTTGTCGCGTTCGGCCGGCAGCATCTGGGCGAATGATGCTTGGTGCGGGGCGGTGAACGTGCCGAGGTAATAATCGCCGCTGGTCTTGCGACGCACGGACGCAGTGGCGTCGCCGAGGCCGATGTCAATGGATTCCACACAGGCCTTGGCGTCCTGGTTTACGTTGAGTTGGAAGGTCACGGTGCCGCCATCTTGTCGGCGGAAGACGGGCGCGCGGTCATCGTGGTCTAAACTCCACCCGAGGCGACTGGCCAACCAGCCGAGGAGCTGCAGAGCGGTGAGGCGGTGGCCGGGGGCGTGGATAATTTCGACCCGGTCGATGCGATCAAGGCGCTCGAGCGCGGCGGGCAGGTCGAAGATCTGGGCCACGGCATAGCGCAAATGAAAAATACGGGTCCAGTTGAGGTCGGCGAGAGCAGCGCGGGCGCGGCCGAGGGATTGGATTTCCCGGAGGATACGGAATTGGGCGGCGGGGTCGGACCACGAGTTGCTGTCCACGATCAGACGGTCGACCCAGCGCCATAATTGGGGGTCCGGGTCCGGGTGGAGGTCGCCTTGCCACCAAAGGTAGAGCGGCAGGTCGGTGTCGAGATGGGAAAAGACAATGCTGGGAAGGCGGCCCACCGCGGGGCCGTCGAGTTGGAAGGTGATCTGCTCCGAGCAGATTTCGTTTTTGCCCGTCTCGCGCAGATGGCAATGCGCGGTGATCCAAGCGCGGACGGCGGACTTTTTCGCTTCCGGCTGCGCCTGCACGAGAAGGGCGCGGAAGGCGTGGTCGGCGGCGATTTCGGAGAGCAGAGGCGTGTTGGCCGCCATGGCGCCGGGGGCCTCGCTGTAGATGACCAGATTGACCAGCGAGGCGCGGACCTTGCCCGCGTCGGATTGCGCCCAAAGGAGACCGAGTTGGCGGTCGATGTCGCCGACTTCGACGGCGAGGCCGGGGGAGACTGTCATAGACGGCGCCAGACGGCGTGGTCCGGCGCGAGGAGTTCGTCGGCCTGGCGCGGACCCCAGGATCCGGCGGGGTAGAAGTCGAGGCGTGTCGCGGTGTTGTCGTGCCAGGCCTCGCGGATGTGGTCGATGAAAGTCCACGCGTGTTCCACTTCGTCGCGGCGGGCGAAGAGGGTGGCATCGCCGCTCATCGCGTCGAGGAGCAGGCGTTCGTAGGCCTCGGGGGTGGCTTTGCCGAAAGACGTGCCGTAGTGGAAGTCCATCTTCACCGGCTCGAGTTGGAGCATGGCTCCGGGCATTTTGGCGGCCATGCGGAACGAGATGCCTTCGTCGGGCTGGATGCGGATGACGAGGACATTGGGGTCCTGAAGTTTGCTCTCGCGGTTGAAAAGAACTGGCGGCGTGCCCCGGAATTGGATGGCGATTTCGGTCCCAGCCTTCGGCAGACGTTTGCCCACGCGCATGAAGAACGGCACGCCGGCCCAGCGCCAGTTGTCGATGTGCAGGCGCAGGGCGACGTAGGTTTCGACCATGGACTCCGGCGCAACACCGGGCTCGTGGCGGTAGCCCGGGACTTCGTGGCCGTTGATGAATCCTTCGGTGTATTGTGCGCGGACGACATTCTCCGCCACGGCGGCGCCGGTCAGCGGGCGGAGGGCCTGCATGACTTTGACCTTCTCGTTGCGCACGGCGTCCGCGCCGAGGTCGATGGGAGGTTCCATGGCGGTGAGGCAGAGAAGTTGCAAGAGGTGGTTCTGCACCATGTCGCGCAGGGCTCCGGAGTTTTCGTAGTAACCGGCCCGCAACTCGACCCCGAGCGGTTCGCTCGCGGTGATCTGCACGTTGTCCACGTAGCGTCGGTTCCAGAGCGCTTCGAAAACGGTGTTGGCGAAGCGCAGGACCATGATGTTCTGCGCAGTTTCCTTGCCGAGGTAATGGTCGATGCGGAAGGTGTCGCGCTCGGGAAAAGCGGCGGCTACGGCGTCATTGAGACGGCGCGCGCTCGGAAGGTCGGTGCCGAAAGGTTTTTCGACGATGAGGCGGGACCACGCGCCGGGTTTGGCCTGGCTCAGTCCGCTCGCGCTCAAGTTTTCGAGGATGATGTCGAATTCGGTGGGCGAAGACGCGAGGTAGTAAAGGCGGTTGCCGCGGGTGCCAAGACGTTGGTCGATCGCATTGAGTTCGTCTCCGAGCGCGGTGTAGCCCTGCATTTGGTCGAAGCTGCTCCGGTGATAGAAAATATTGGCCGCGAAACGGGTCCAAAGCTCGTCGTTGAGCGGGCGGCGTGAATACTTTCGCGCGGCCTCGCCGAGTTCCTCGCGGAAACTTTCGCTCGTTTTCTCGCGACGGGCGAAGCAGACCACGGCGAGCGAGGAGGGCAGGTTGCCGTCGGCCGCCAAATTGTAGAGCGCGGGGATGAGCTTGCGCCGCGTGAGGTCGCCGGTCGCGCCGAAGATGACGATGATACAGGGGTCCGGCACCGGGCGGTTGACCAAGTGGAAACGGAGCGGGTTGTCGGAGGCGGTTTCGGGCATGACGAAAGTCAGGCGGCCGCGCGCTCGAGCGAGCGGGCCAAGGTGATGGCGGACGCGGAGCGGTTGAGGATGTAAAGATGCACGCCGGGTGAACCGTGCCGGAGGAGTTCGCGGATCTGGTGGTAGGCCCAAGTCACGCCGACCGCCTCGGCCGCGCGCGGGTTGTCGTCGACCACTTGCAATTGTTCGAGCAGGGCGGTGGGCAATGACGAACCGCACATCGGACCGAAGCGCTGCACTTGGGCCAGAGAGAGCGGGGGAAGCAGACCGGGCAGAACGGGCAGGTCGATGCCGTGGGCGCGGCAGGCTTTGATAAATTCGAAATATTTCTCGTTGTCGAAGAAGAGTTGCGTAGTGAGGAAGGACGCCCCGGCGTCCGCTTTGATTTTCAAATGGCGCAGGTCCTCCTCCATCGACGCGGCTTCGGGGTGTTTTTCCGGGTAGGCCCCGGCGCCGAGGCAGATGTCGGGGAAATTTCCACGGATCAGGGCAATAAGGTCGCTGGCGTAGCGGAGGCCGTCCGGACAGGGCGCGAATTCGGTTTGTCCCTTGGGCGGGTCGCCGCGCAGGGCCATGATGTTACGGATGCCGTCTGCATGGTATCCGGCCACGATCTCGAGGAGTTCGGCTTTGGTCGATCCGACGCAGGTGAGGTGCGGCATGACGAGCCATCCGAAGTCGTCGCGCAGAATTTTAGCGTATTTGAAGGTACGCTCGCGGGTCGTCCCGCCAGCGCCGTAGGTGATGGAAACGAAGTCCGGACGGTAGGGGCGCAGGGCTTCGGCCGTGCGGAGGAGTTGTTCGCCGCCCTCTTCGTTCTTGGGAGGGAAAAATTCCACGGAGAGAAGCGGGCGGTTCTCCGCGATGAGGTCGGTGATGGGCCGGTCGGGTTTCATGGGCAGAGTCGACAAATAGTGCTCCGCCGACCGTTCCACCCCAAGGAAAATTGCTTTGCCAAGGCGCGGAGGTGGACTGGATGGTATGGGGATGGGTGATCGATCGCAAGCGGACGGCAACAGCCAGGGACCTTCGGTCGGTGTACTCTTGCTCTGCGCGCTGGTTCTGGCCGGTGGCTACGGGGTGGCGCTTCTGCGGGGACAGAAGCCCGCGCAGGAGGTGCGTGTGGTCATGATTGCGCCACCGGAACCCGCGCCCGGGGTGGTGGCCGAACCGGAATGAGTGCTGCGGTCGAGACGAACGATCTGGGGCGTAATTTCGGTCCGCGGACCGCGCTTTCCGGGGTGACGCTATCCATCCGGGCGGGGGAGATGTTCGCCTTGCTCGGACCCAATGGCAGCGGCAAGACAACTTTGTTCCGCATCCTTTCCACCCTGCTGGTTCCGGGGGCAGGCACGGCAAGGGTGGGCGGTTGCGATGTGGTGGGGGAGGCGATGGCGGTACGCCATCAAATCGGGGTCGTTTTCCAATCCCCCGCGCTCGACCCGCAGTTGACCGTGGCGGAAAATCTCCGCTGGGCCGGAAATCTTTACGGGTTGCGCGGCGGGGAACTTGTGGTCCGCGCGCGTGCGGCGGCGGAGGCGCTCGGCGTATCTGACCGCTGGGCGGACCGGGTGCAGAGTTTGTCCGGCGGTTTGCAGCGCCGGGTGGAAATCGCCAAATGCCTCCTGCCGCGTCCGCGTGTGCTCCTTCTCGACGAGCCTTCGACCGGTCTCGACCCCGCGGCCCGCGAGGGACTGCGGGCCACTTTGGAGAGGGTGCGGCGCGATTCGGAGGTGACCGTGGTGATGACGACCCATTTGCTTGAGGAGGCGGAGCGTTGCGACCGTGTGGCCATCTTGCACCGCGGGCGTCTTGTCGCCTGCGAAACTCCGGCGGAATTACGTGGGCGGTCGGGCACGGATGTGGCTGTGGTTTCGGGTCCGGAGCCCGAGGCACTGGCCGCCCGGGTGCGGGAAATTTTCGGCTGGCCCCTCTTGGTGCGCGGGGAGCGTCTGCGGGTGGAGGTGCCGGCTGGAGGCGAGGCGGCCGGGCGTTTGGTCAGCGCGCTGGGGGCCGCAGCCGATTCCGTAACGGTGGGTCGTCCCACTCTCGAGGATGTCTTTCTCGATCTGACCGGGGAACCTTTGTGCGGCGAGGAGGAAAGATGAGCGGGAAGCGCGGTTTGTTTTTTCTCCCGACCCTCGCTTTGTGGCAGCGCGAGATGACACGTTTCGTGCGCCAGCGCAGCCGGATCATCGGCGCGCTGGCCACCCCGCTGCTCTTCTGGCTGCTCATCGGATCCGGACTGGGGGAAAGTTTCCGCGGGGCGGAGGTCGAAGGCGGATTCATGCGTTACTTCTTTCCCGGCACGGTGGTGCTCATCCTTCTTTTCACCGCGATCTTTTCCACGGTCTCGGTCATTGAGGATCGTCGCGACGGTTTCTTGCAGGGTGTGCTGGTTGCGCCGGTCTCCCGTGCGTCGATCGTCTCCGGCAAGTGCCTCGGGGGCATGACACTTGCGGCCGCGCAGGCTGCCTTGTTTTGTCTGGCAGCCCCGTGGGCGGGTTTGCCGCTCGATGGTGCGGTGGTCGTGCGCCTGCTGGTTGTCCTGTTGCTCGGAGGTTTCGCGCTGACCGCTTTGGGATTTGTCATCGCTTGGCCCCTCGAATCGACCCAAGGCTTCCATGTCATGATGAACTTGGTGCTTATTCCGCTCTGGTTGCTTTCGGGTGCCTTTTTTCCGGCGCGGGCAGGCACGTGGACGGAGTGGGCGGCAGCAGTGAATCCGCTGGCTTATATCACGGCGGGCGTGCGGCGGGCCTTCTATGGTGACGGCGCCGATCTTGGCTTGGTGCCGACGTTCGGTGCGGCCATGACGGTGACCTTGATTTTTGCCGCGATAATGTTCGTGTTAGCCTTGCGTGTGGTGAGGCGCGGAGGACCGGAGTCGCGATGAAGTCGGCGGCCAAAGCAACGGTCTTGCAGGCGCTGGTCGCCTTGCTGGTGGTCGGCGCTTTGATTTACATCGCGCGTTCGGCTCCATTTCTCGGCGCGGTGGAGGAAACCGAAGATGTGGTACGGCGCTGGGGGACAATGAGTATCGTCATCTACCCCTTGCTTGTCATGGCCGCGACGGTGCTTTTCCTGCCCGGAGGTATTTTGAGCTTGGGCGGCGGGTTTTTCTTCGGACTATGGTGGGGAACCTTGCTTGTGTTGGCCGGCAACTTGCTCGGTGCGGCCGTGGCCTTTTTCGTCGGGGACAAGCTGGGGCGAAAATTCGTGCGCAAGCGTATTCTGCGCGACCCGCGTTGGGCGGCACTGGATGGAGCGATCGGCAAGCACGGGCCGCGGATTATTTTTTACAGTCAATTGAACCCGCTCTTTCCGACGAGCTTGTTCAACTACCTTTACGGCATCACCAAGGTGCCTTTCTGGGATTGTCTCAAGTGGGTCGCATTGGGGCGGCTGCCGGGCATTTTTCTTTATTGTTACCTTGGCACACTCGGGCAGTTGGGTATCCGTATTTTGCGCGGAGAATCCGAACCGGGACCCGTGGAATACGCGCTCTGGGGCGGGGGTTTGCTCCTGACCGTCGGAGTGGCCACCTTGCTTGGACACACTGCGACCAAGGTGATCGAGGATTACCGTCGGCTGGCTCCGGTGCAGGAAGATGAGGAAGACCTCGATTGAGGGGGGTTGTTGCTGGGTTCCCGTTGCGCTAGGGTGCGCGTCCTCATGCGCAAAAGGGATATCTTCCTCCGGTCGCGTCCTTTGGTCATCACCGGCCGGGCTTGCTAGGATGGGTGCGTGCCATTCCAGATGGCTGGGGGTTCCAGCCGTGGTGTGCCTGCTTCTGCTCGGGGCGGGCGATGGCTGGGCGGCCAGTTGGCAGGTCAAGCGTCTGGCCGGCAGGGATTACCTTCCGGTCTCGCAGCTTGCTTCATTCTACCAGATGCGCCTAACAGTGCGTGGCGATCGCGGGTTGATGCTGAGTTCGGAAAAGCGACGCATTGAGTTCGGGAAAAATTCGCGTGAGGCGCGGATCGACGGCGTAAAGCACTGGCTTTCCTTTCCCGTGCTCTACTTTGGGGGGCAATACCACGTTTCGCGCATGGATCTGGCCAAGACGATCGATCCGTTGATGCGTCCGGAAAAAATCCCGGATCTCAAGCCGGTGCACACCGTGGTCCTCGATCCGGGGCACGGCGGTCATGATCGCGGTGCGGTGAACCGCTGGGGGTCGGAAAAAAATTACAACCTCGACTTGAGCCGACGCATCCGTGGGCATTTACAAAAGGCGGGGTTGCGCGTGCTGATCACGCGCAGTCGCGACCAATTCATCCCGCTGGAGGCGCGTCCGGGGTTGGCTAACAAGATCGGGGACGGTGCTGTTTTTGTCAGTGTGCATTTTAATGCCGCAGCCACGAGCAACTCCTTGGCCACCGGCTTTGAGGTGTTCACGCTCACGCCCCGCGGCGCGCCGAACAGTCATGACGCCTACCTCACGCGCCTCAGTTTTTCGGCCGAACGAGGGCACCAGAGCGACCACGCGAGTCACGTGCTGGCCACCTCGATCCAGCATGCCAAATTGGGGCTGGTGCCGATGTTCGACCGTGGGGTAAAGCGGGCGCGTTTTGCAGTGTTGCGCGGATCCGCAGTGCCCGGAGTGTTGATCGAGGGTGGATTCATGTCGAATCCGCGCGATGCACGGTTGCTGCACACCGTGGAGTGGCGGGAGCGTCTGGCCAAGGCGGTGGCCACTGGCATTTTGGAATTCGTCAAATTGAGCGAAAAAGGTACGCGTCCGAAGTTGCTCGCGCAATACCGGGCGGCAGCCGCAGCGGAACTCGCGGGGGGCACGTTCGATTACCAGCCACTGGAAGGAATCGGACGTCTGGTGCGTCCCAAGTTCCAGGGTCTGTCCGGTTGGCGGCGGCTTTTGCCGGCGTCCCTCGGCGAAGAGATGCCGCCATTCCGGCTCGAATACGAGCCGGCCGGCTGGGTGCAGCTCGAGATGTGGGCGGCGGCAGGCGAGGATGCCCGTTCAGCCGGTCAGCAAGAGGAAAGTTTTCTTTCGCGTCCGCGCGAATGGCCGGATCCGGCGCCCGCTTGGCCGGGTCTGCGTGGCTGGCGTTCCCTTCTGCCCCCTCGCGGGGTGGAGGAAACCTTCCTCCTTTTCGCACCGCCCGAAGGCGCGCCGGTGGACCCCGAAGTGGGCCGTGACCACGAACCAGAACCCGCCAAGAATTGGCTTTTGGAAATCCTGGGCAAGGCGCTCTGAGCGCGGTCAGGATTTCTTTTTTTCTTCCTCCGCCATTTCCTGCAGGCGGCGCATTTCGATGGCTTGCAGACCGACAATGGCGGCGACCGCAGCAATGGTTTCGGGCGAATCGGCTCGCGAGACATCGGCCGCCGGCTTGGTCAAACCGGTGAGAATTTGTCCGTAAGCGCAACGGCCAAGAATGGCGGTGAGTTTGCCGGCAATATGCCCACTGTGGAGGTCGGGAAAGACCAGAACGTTGGCCCGTCCGGCCACGGCGCCAGCCACGGACTTGTTCCGCGCCGCGCCGGGCAGGAGTGCGGCGTCGGCTTCGAGTTCACCGTCAATTTCGATCGCGAGATGGCGGGCTTGGGCCTGTTGCCGGGCGAGGGCGGCGGCTGCGGCAATCTTTTCGGTGCCTGCGGTGATGGCGCTTCCTTTAGTCGAAAAACTGAGCAGGGCGACGCGCGGTGTTTCCCCAGTGAGTTGAAGGCAGAGGTGCGCGGCTTGCAAGGCGATGGTGGCCAACTGTTCGACATCCGGCTCGGGGACTACGCCGCAATCGGCCATGACGAGCACGCCATGGTGACCGATGTCTGACCGGCCGGTGTCGGCCACCAGACAGCTGCTGACCAAATGATGCGGGCCCGAAGGCTTGACCACGCGGAGCAGGGGCCGGAGGAGCGCGCTGGTCGGGGAATCCACGCCGCCGACCACGCCGTCAGCCCGGCCGTATTGCACCATCATGGCCGCGTAGTAGTTGGGGTTGAGCAGCAACTCTCGGGCATCGGAAAAACCGAGCCTTTTGTAGCGGTCCAGAGTCTCGAGGAAGCGGCAGAAATCCGGCAGATCGGCCGATTGTTCCGGGTTGATCACACCCAAATGGTCGAAGGGGATCTTCTCTCGCCGCGCGACCTCTTCGATCACGGCACGGCGCCCGAGCAGGATGGGGACACCGAGGCCCAATTCGTAGAAGTGCCGTCCAGCGGCAATGGCGCGCGGATTTTCGCCCTCGGGGAAAACGATGCGTTTGGGATGACGGCGCAACCGGCCGAAGACGGATTCTATGAATTGCATGGCGTGAGCTGACCGGCAGCGTGGCGGAGTTGTCCGTGCGGCTCAAGCACAAGCGGGACGGCAGCGACCGCCGGCGGGGTGGGGGAAGGCAAAGTGTGTCATAAAAAATAACCCCGCCCAAACCGCGAACGGATGGGGCCCGATGCCGTGCGGAACTTCGGGGAGGGCCCTCGCGCCCGTTGCCCGACTGCGGCCAAAGCGATTCTTTTGATTTATAAGATAAACAAGTATGATTAATCAAAATGGAACTGAAAGCTGGTATGAATTTTTTTGGGATTTCCTCTGAAAAGCGTTGACCGCAGGGGCACCGAGGTGGTTTAAAGTGGGTCAAAGTGGTGCAAGATGGCATCACGACCCTGAAAATGTCGAAATCTTCCTCAGCCCCGATGGTTTACGCTGGAGAATTCCGCCATGCGGTCGATGCCAAGCATCGGGTCACTATCCCGTCGCGTTGGCGGAGCGATGATGGTGGCGAATTTTTTGCCGTTCCGGATCCGGTGGGCAACTTCCTCATGATCCTGCCGCCGCCGGAGTTCGACCGTGTGAAGTCGGACGTCGAGGCCAATGCGTCGATCGCCCCGGCTGACCGCCGCAAATTCATCCGCCGGTTTTATGCCCTGGCGCAGCTTGTTTCGGTCGACAAGCAGGGGCGTGTGCTTTTACCCGAAGAGTACTGCCGCCGCCTTGGCTTGGAGGGCGAGGTCGTGCTGATCGGCAGTCACAGCAGACTGGAAATCTGGAACTCTGAACGTTGGGCGGCTGCCACGGCCGAAGAAGACGAGGTCTTCCGCCGCGTGGCGGGGGAAGTCGGTTTATAGCTCATCCGCCCATCTCCCGAACCTCACCGCAACAATCGAAGAATGACAAAGAACACCCGCAAATTCACCTTCGGTTTTTCCGCGAAAAAAGACGCGGGAGGCCGGACGGAGGGCTCGGTCTGCTTCCATCTCCGTCTCCCCAGATTTTATGAGCAATATGGCCTCCGCAAAAAGAGAGCCCCGCGCAAACCCTGACGCGACGAGCTGGCACGAGCCGGTTCTGCGCGCCGAAGTTGTCGCGTTGCTGCGCCCGGCTCCCGGGCGCATCTTCCTCGACGGAACGATAGGTGGGGGTGGACATGCCGAGGCCCTCCTGGCGGCCGGCGCGCGGGTGGTTGGCCTCGATCGCGACCGTGAATCGCTCGACCATGCGGCCCGGCGTCTGGCCTCCTTCGGTGACCGATTTACCACGGTGCAGGGCAACTTCGCCGATGCCCCGGAAGTTCCCGAGATCGTGGCCGCCGCGCCTTTTGACGGTGCGCTCCTCGACCTTGGCGTCTCCTCCCATCAACTCGACACGCCGGAGCGCGGCTTCAGCTTTCGTCATGATGGACCGTTGGATATGCGTATGGACTCGGCGGCTGGTGAACCCGTGGCAATACTGGTCAATTCCGCCGACGAAGCCGAACTCACGCGTCTTTTCCGTGAATACGGTGAGGAGCCCCAGGCGCGGCGCGTGGCCCGGGCCATTGTCGCGGAGCGCGAGCACCTGCCATTCACGCGCACCGGCCAGCTGGCCGCCTTGATCGAAAAAGTGCTCGGCCGGCGCGGGCGTGTCCATCCGGCCACGCGTGTTTTCCAGGCCCTTCGCATCGCGGTGAACGATGAAATCGGATCGCTGCGGCGCGCGTTGGTTTCTATCCCGCCGTTACTCAAAGCCAGCGCTCGTTTTGTCGTCATCACTTTCCATTCCCTTGAAGACCGCGCGGTGAAAACTTTCTTCCGGGCTGGAAGCGAGCAGTGGCTCGACCGCCCGGAGTGGCCCGCCCCGCGACCTAATCCGGAATGGCGCTTCCGCGATCTGACCCGCAAACCATTGTCTGCTGTGCCCGGCGAAACCGGTCGCAACCCGCGGTCCCGCTCAGCGCGTTTGCGCTCGGTGGAAATCCTGCCCGCGATCGAGGAGGTGGCGGCATGAGATTCGAGAGCCGTGACAACGCCCTGCCGCTCGGCCCGCTGATGCGTTGGCTGGTGCTGGTTGTTTTTGTTGGTCTCCTCGGGCTCTGCTACGTGCACATGAAGCACAAGGTGAAGGTGGACGGGGACCGCTGCCGCGAACTTGAGATGGCGTTGGAAGCGCTTAACGAGAAACTTCAGGTGGCCGGCAACGAGGTCATGCGTCTGACCTCGCGCCCCGAACTCGAGCGCCGGCGCGATGAGGGTTTTATCCGCATGATCGAGGTGCAGGACAGCCGTCTGAACCGCCTGCGCGTGCAAACCACCGCACTTGCCGCCCAGCCGGTGGTGCGCAGTGACAGCGGGGAGGTGCTCCCATGAGTGGAAGTACGCATCAACGTGCCGGATTTGTCTGCATCATGCTGGCCGTCGTGCTGAGCATCTATTCGGCCCGACTTGTCCATCTGCAAGTCGGAAAACATCGTGAATACGGGGGTCTGGCCGCGGAAAAAACGGCGAAGAAGAAAGTTGTCGCAAGCGAACGTGGCCGCATCACCGATTGCCACGGCGAGCCGCTCGCCGTGAACGTTCCCATTTATTCAGTGGTGGTCGACGGCAAGTTGCTCGCCGAGTTGGAATCCGACCGCGGGCGGTTGGCCGGCATTATTGCGCGCCATCTCGACTTGCCTCTTGAAGACGTGGCGAATCGCATCGTCTCGGACCGCGCTTACATCGTGGTTCAACACGGTGTTGATGCAATGCGCGTGGCCAAGCTCAAGGAAGAATTGGCCGGAGCGCATCTGCGCGGCGTGATGTGCGAGCCGGAACCGCGCCGCTTCTACCCCAACGAAGAGAGACTCGGGCACGTCCTTGGTTTCCTCAACCATGAAGGGCGCGGCATCCAGGGTGTCGAGATGATGATGGAACCCTATTTGCGGGGGGAGGACGGATTCATCTTCACCGAACGCGACCGCACCGGGAAAGAAATCGTGGCTTATCGCGGACACGAGCGTCCAGCCAAGCACGGTATGACTGTTGAGCTGACCATTGACATGGCATTGCAAGACATCGTGGAGCGCGAACTTGACGCGGCCTACCGCCAGCTCAATCCCCAGATGATGACCGCGGTCTTCGTGCGACCCCGCACGGGCGAGATCCTCGCCATGGCCACGCGTCCGGCTTTCAATCCGAACAACCCGGGCGAAGCGGCGATCGAGACAACCAAAAACCGGGCCATCATCGACATGGTCGAGCCTGGCTCGACTTTCAAGATCGTGGTCATCTCTGCCGCGCTGGAACAGAAAGCAGTCACGCCCGAGACCATGTTCCACTGCGAGAACGGAAGTTTTCCCTATGCCGGTAAAATTCTCCGGGACGTCCACGGCTACGGATCGATGAGCGTGCACGACATCATGGTCAAATCGTCGAATATCGGCTGTGCCAAAATCGCCATGCACCTCGGGGCTGACACTTTTTACGAATACATCCGCCGTTTCGGCTTCGGTGAGCGCACAGGCCTGGGGCTGCCGGGCGAGATCCCGGGCCTGGTCCGGCCGCGCCACAGTTGGACCGGCTTGTCGATCACCCGCGTGCCCATGGGACACGAGATCGCGGTGACCCCGCTGCAGATCGCCATGGCGATGTCGGTCATCGCCAATGGCGGGAACATGATGCTGCCGCAGATTGTGCGCTCGGTGCGCGACGGCGACGGCCGAGAGGTTGTCGCTTTTTCCCCTGAAATCCTCCGTCGCGTCGTCTCGGAAGATACCGCGGCCAAAGTCAGCGCATCGCTTGTCGATGTGGTCGGTGAGCGGGGCACGGCACGCCTGGCCTCCATTCCGGGTTTCGCCGTGGCAGGCAAGACGGGAACTGCGCAGCGTGTGGATCCAAAGGGCGGATACGCGGCCGGCAAATATGTTGTTTCTTTTGCCGGATATTTTCCGGCGGAAAATCCCGAGGTAGCGGGCATCGTGCTGGTCGATGATGCCCGGACGCCCGGGGGACGCAATTACGGCGGCACCGTGGCTGCACCAATTTTTTCACGCATCGGCGAAGCCATGGCCCGCCACCTTGAGCTCGTTCCCGATTCGTCCGCCCCGGACACAACTATCGCCCTAGTGCCCTTCGGCAAAGGCATGAACTGAGGTCGCATGCAACTGGCCAAAATCATTTCTGCCCTCCCCTCCGCTCCGGTTGCGGTGAAAGGTCCGGCCGACCGCGAAATCACCTCCCTCACCCACGATTCCCGGCAGGTCACCCCGGGCTGTCTCTTTGTTGCTCTGCCCAGCGTGACGCCAGGCCGCACCGGCGAGGCCGCGGGCGGCGGCGCGAACTTCATCCTCGAAGCGGTGGAGAAAGGGGCGGCGGCCGTCATAACTTCTACGGAACTCGATGCCCCGCGGGCCACCATGATCCGTGTCGAGGATCCGCGCCCCGCCCTTTCTGCCGCGGCGGCCGTCTTCTACGGACATCCTTCTCTCCAACTGCAGACTACCGGGGTCACCGGGACCAATGGCAAGACCACGGTTTCTTTTCTCCTCAAGCACCTGCTCGACGTCGCCGAGCGCCCGTGCGGGCTGATCGGCACGGTGCGTTATACGGTCGGTCCCCGCGAGCTGCCCGCCGCGCGTACCACGCCTGAAGCGGATGATGTGCAGCGTCTTCTCCGTGAGATGCGCGACGTCAATTGCCGTGCGGCCGTCATGGAGACCTCCAGCCACGCCCTCGTGCAGGACCGGGTGCGGAATGTCGAGTTTGACGCAGCCATTTTCACCAACCTCAGCCAAGATCATCTCGACTACCATCAGACGATGGAGGCCTATTTCGCGGCCAAGCAGCGGCTGTTCGAACAACTGGCCACGCAGCCCCACAAGCGCGGTACGGCGGTCATTAATATCGACGATCGCTACGGCCGCCGGCTTTTTGACCTCTGTGCCCAGCGCGTCAAGACCCTCACCTACGGCCAATCGTCCGGTGCCATGTTCCGTGCCGCCGACCTGCGGACCGACCTGCAGGGCACGCAATTTTCACTGCATGCCGGTGGCCGCAGTTTTCTCGTACGCCTTCCGCTCTACGGCTCGTTCAATGTCTACAACTCTTTGGCCGCCCTCGCCGCAATGCACGCCCTCGGGCACGATGTGCGCAAGTCGGTCGACGCGCTCAAGGACGCACCCCAAGTTCCAGGACGGCTGGAGATGGTGCCCGGGCCAAAAATTTTCCGGGTCTTCGTCGATTACGCCCACACGCCGGATGCCCTGGAGAGTGTCCTCCGCACGCTGCGGAGCCTCGAACCGGCGCGCCTCATCACCGTCTTCGGCTGCGGCGGGGATCGTGACCGGGCCAAACGAGGCCCGATGGGCCGGGCCGCCGAGGACTCCTCCGACTGGTGCATTGTCACCTCCGACAACCCGCGGCGCGAAGATCCCGAGGCCATCTGCCGCGAGATCACATCCGCCTTGCGCGGGAAAAATTACGAGGCAATCACCGATCGGCGGGCCGCTATCCGGCGCGCCGTGGCCATGGCCGGCCCCGGGGACATCGTGTTGATCGCCGGCAAGGGTCACGAGGACTATCAGGAATTCGCGGATCGCAGGATCCCTTTCGATGATGTAGCCGAGGCATCGGCCGCAATCCGGGGGAGGGCTGCCTGATTATGGACGCGACCGCTCTCCATGCTTTGGCCGCCGCCTGCGGTGGTGTTCTCCTCTGCGGCGATGGGACCACGACGGTAACGACGATCTGCAAGGACACCAGGACCCTGCAGTCGGGGGATCTTTATTGGGCTTTGGTCGGGGAAAATTTCGACGGCCATGACTTTGTTGGTGCCGCTGCGGCCTCCGGGGCTGCGGGTGCGGTCGTTTCGCGCTCGGTTTCCGGCCTCCCTGACACATTCCCGTTGATCCGGGTGGATGACACCCTTAGCGCCCTGCAGCAACTGGCTTCTTGGTATCGCGGACGGTTGAAAGCGCGCGTGATCTGCCTGACCGGGAGCAACGGCAAAACCAGCACCAAGGATTTTGCCGCTGCGGTGGCCGCAACGCGCTTTGCGGTGAACAAAACCGAGGGCAACCTGAACAATCACATCGGCCTGCCCCTGACCATCCTTTCGGCCACCACGCAGGATGAGGTCTGCGTCTGGGAAATTGGCATGAACCGCGCGGGGGAGATCGGGCCGCTGGCCCGTTTGGCTGGTCCGGCCATCGGGCTGATCACCAACATTGGGGTGGCCCACATCGAGTTCCTCGGCTCGCGCCAGGCGATCGCGCAGGAAAAAGGCATGCTTGGCGAGGTGCTTCCGGCCGATGCGGTGCTGATTTTGCCGGTTGCGGACGACTTCACCTCGTCGCTTGCCGCCCGGACCAAGGCGCGCGTCGTGCTAGCCGGAGGGCCGGAAGGTTTGCACGCCGAGAACTTACGTCCGTCTGCCTGCGGCCTCGATTTCGATTTCGTTTTGGGCCGCGAACGCGTGGCTGCGCATTTGCCGGTGACTGGCGAACACATGGTGCGCAATGCCTTGCTCGCCGTTTCGGCGGGACTCGAACTCGGACTCTCCTTGCGTGAATGCGCCTCGGGCTTGGCCGCGACCAAGTTGTCCGCTCGCCGTTTGGCCTGTCTTGATATCCGTGGGGTGACCGTCCTCGACGACAGCTACAACGCGAATCCGGACTCGATGGACGCCGCGCTGCACGCCCTGCGCGGCTTGCCCGGTCCGGGGCGCCGTTTTGCCGTGCTCGGGCGGATGGGTGAACTCGGCGCTTACGCCGACGAGGGATACCGCCGCGTCGGCCGCACCGTGGGCGCGACGATGGATGTGCTCATCGCGGTGGGTCCGGAGACTGCGCCGATGGCCGAGGAAGCGGAGAAAGCAGGGACCAAAGATGTGCGGCGGGCCGCGACTACCAATGAAGCGGCGAGTTTTTTGCGCGAATTGGCGCGGCCGGGTGATGCGGTGGTGATCAAAGGAAGCCGTGCCGCCCGCATGGAACGCGTCCTGGAGGATTTTTCCTGATGCTTTACTACCTCCACTTGTTGTCCGAATACGGCAAGAACCTCGACGCCGAGATTTTCAAAGCGTTCAACGTTTTCCAATATATCACGTTCCGCGCCGTGGCGGCCGGGGTCACCGCATTCGTCCTCAGTCTGATCTTCGGCAACTGGGTGATCCGTCATCTCATCTCGCTCAAGCTCGGCCAGCCGATCCGCTCCCAGGAAGAAGTGCACCGCTTGCACGAATTGCACGGCAGCAAAGCGGGGACCCCGACGATGGGTGGTGTCCTTTTGCTCGGTGCCCTACTCATTTCCGTCTTGCTCTGGGCCCGGCCGACCAATCCGCTGGTCTGGCTCGCCATTTTTTCCGTCGTCTATCTGGGGGCACTCGGCTTCGTTGACGATTACCTCAAGGTGACCAAAAAGTCTTCGGACGGCATTAGCAGCCGGTTGAAATTTGCCCTGCAATCCCTGCTCGCCGGGCTGATCACCGCCTTCTTCGTCTGGGACCCCGCGCTCAGTGCGCATGCCTCGCAGCTCTACGTGCCGTTCTCCAAGGAGCCCATCATCCAGAACCTCGGGATCTTCACCTTTGTCCTTTATCTTCTGGTCATCGTCGGTTCATCCAACGCGGTCAACCTGACCGACGGACTTGATGGTCTGGCGGCTGGCTGCACGGCCACGGTGGCCTTCGGTTTTGCCGTGCTGACCTATGCCGCGGGCAACATCAAGATCGCGCAATACCTGCAAATTCCGTTTGTCCAGTTCTCCGGGGAGCTGGCCGTGGTCTGTCTCGCCTTGGTCGGTGCAGCGCTCGGATTCCTCTGGTGGAATTGCCACCCGGCCCGCGTTTTCATGGGTGACACCGGCTCGCTCGCCATCGGTGGTTTGCTCGGCGTGGTTGCCATTTCCGCCAAGCAGGAGTTACTCCTCGCATTGATCGGGGGCGTCTTCGTGCTCGAAGCCGGCTCGGTTATCCTGCAGGTCGCAAGCTTCAAGACCACCGGCAAGCGCATCTTCAAGATGTCTCCCTTGCATCATCATTTCGAACTGAGTGGCTGGAAAGAAGGCACGGTCATTGTGCGCTTCTGGATCCTCTCCGTCATTTTCGCCCTTCTCGGGCTGGCCACTTTGAAACTGCGGTGATTGCCATGGACTACACGGGAAAACATGCCGCCGTGCTCGGCCTCGGCCGGAGCGGCGAGGCGGCCGCGCGGCTCCTCTTGGCGAACGGCGCCTCGGTCACCGTACTCGATTCCGGGGATCCCGCCCCGCGGCGAGAAGCCGCCGAAACACTTTCCTCGCGTGGCGCACGCGTCGTCTTGGGGAATGACGCGTTGCGCTGCGTGCAGGAGTTTGACTTCGCGGTGCTGAGCCCCGGGATTGATCCTGTGGTGCCGCTCGCGCGCCGGCCGGTTGAGGCCGGTATCCCTCTCCTCGGCGAAATTGAACTGGCCTTCCGTAGTTGCCTCTGCCCCGTGGTGGCGGTGACCGGCACGAACGGCAAGACGACCACGACCGGTCTGATTGCCGCGCTGCTCGATGCGGCCGGAATCAAAGCCGAGGCCTGCGGTAATATCGGGCTGCCTTTCAGCGAGGTGGCCGCGCGAAGCGGTTCGCTTGATGCCGCGGTCGTTGAAATCAGCTCTTTCCAGTTGGAAACAACGGATGTTTTCCGTCCCCGGGTAGCGGTCTGGACCAACTTCAGCGCAAACCATCTCGACCGCTACCCGGACTTGGCTTCCTACCGTGCCGCGAAACTGCGTATTTTCGACCGCCAGAAGGCGGAAGATTTTGCCGTGGTCAACGCGCGCGCGGAGTTGCCGGCCCTGCGCGCCCAGCGCGTGACTTTCAGCGCCGTGCCCGGGGTGGAGGCGGACTTCACCCTCGGCGCCGGGGACAGGATTTTTCATCATGGAGAGCCGGTTTTAGCCATGTCTGAAACCCGCTTGCGCGGGCCGCACAATGCGGAGAATCTCATGGCCGCGCTAGGGGCCGGTCTTTGCCTCGGCGCCGGAATGGAAGCGATGCTTCCCGCTGCGCGCGCTTATGTTCCCCTCCCGCACCGTGGTGAATTTGTCCGGGATACCGGTGGCGTTACCTGGATCAATGACTCGAAGTCGACCAACCTCGATGCGCTCTCCCAAGCATTGCGCGGCCAGAGCGGCGGAGTGGTGCTGATCGCGGGCGGCAAAAACAAGGGCTTTGGCTTCGCGCCGGTTGCCGGTCTGGTCAAAGATCGCGTCCACGACGCCGTGCTCATCGGTGAAATGCGCGAGTCCATCGCCCGCGACTGGGCACAGGTCACGTCCTGCCATCCGGCTGACTCCCTCAATGAGGCGGTGGCCAAAGCGCGCGCCTTGGCCCGTCCGGGCGACACGGTCCTTTTCTCCCCGGGCACATCCTCTTTTGACATGTTCCGCAGCTACGAGGAACGCGGGAATATTTTCAAACAACTGACCCAAATGATCCAACCAACCAACCACATATCATGAAAATCCCATTGTTCAGCAAACTGACGGCAAAATCGCACGGGCGCAAAGTGGTGCGAGCCTCGGCCCGCGCCATGCGCGGGGGCGAAGAGGAGTATTACGAGGCGGAGCCCAACATGAAACTTTCCCACGCTTTCATGGTCGTGCTCATCCTCCACGTCGTTGCGGTAGGCGGTATCTACGCCTTCAACCACATCAAGGTGAACAAAAACCCCGATTTGATCGCCAACCTTTCCGGCCGGTTCGCGAAGGCCACGGGGGTTGCCTCGTCGACGGTTGTGCCCGCTCCCCCCGCTCCCCCGCAGCGCCAACCCGGAGATGCGGACGAGCCTTTACCCATGATTGGCTCTGACGTGCCGGTGGCAGCTACGGCGGCTTCCGTCGCGACGACGAAACCGGTGGCTCCTCTCGCGGCCTCCTCCGCGGTGGCACCGGCCGTGACCCAGACTTCGCCGCCCAAAGCTGCGGTGGCGAGCAAAGCAGCGCCGAAATCTGCCCCCGTCCCCGTGGTGGCGACCACTGCGGCCGCAGCGGGCACTTACAAGGTGGAAAAAGGTGACAATCCCTACAAGATTGCCAAGAAACTCGGCGTGACCTCCCAAGACTTGCTCAAGGTCAACAGCATCGAGGACCCGACCAAGCTGCAGATTGGCCAGGTCCTCAAGGTCCCGGCCAAAGCAAACTGAAAAACGGTCCATGCGCCGCCGCACGGGCTACATCCTGATCCTTTCCATGGGGAGTCTTCTCGCCATCGGAATCGTCATGCTTTTCAGCACGGGGGCTTTTGCCCACGACAGCCGGGGTGACATGTATTTCTTCGTCAAACGCCAGTTGATGTGGCTGGTCATCGGCGGGACGGCATTGGTGGCCGCTGCCATGCTCGATTACCGCTTATGGGCGCGTTGGTGGCCGTGGGTTTATGGAGCGGCTGCCGTCATGCTCGTCCTCTGCTTTGTGCCTCCGGTCGGGATGAAGGTCAATGGTGCCTGGCGCTGGGTCAATCTGGGTTTCGCCAGCTTCCAGCCGAGCGAACTGGGCAAGATCGCCGTGCTCTTTTTCCTCGCCTCGTGGTATGAGCGCCATGAAGAACAGGCGTCGGAATTCTGGCGCGGCTTTGTCCTCCCTCTCGCCGCGGCAGGCGTCATCATGGCTCTCATCGTGGTCGAGGTGGACCTCGGAGCGACGGCGCTGATTGGTACGACGGCGCTGGCCATGGCATTCGTGGCCGGGGCCGGTTTGCGCTGGCTGCTGCCTTTAATCGGCGCCGGGGTGGCCGTGCTCTGCGTGGCTGCTTTCCATATCGAGGAGCGTTTTGGACGAATCATCGCGTTTCTCGATCCGGAAAAATACAAGCTGGGCGAGGGGTTGCAGCAATGGCAGGCCCTCCTCGCTTTCGGAGCCGGGGGCGTGGACGGTTTGGGGCTGGGTAATGGACGGCAGAAAATGCTCTACCTGCCGTATGCCCACACCGATTTTATTTTTCCCATGATCGGGGAGGAACTCGGGCTGCGATTCACCCTGCTGACTGTTTTTTGCTTTCTGCTCATCCTTTTGGCCGGGGTCCTGATTGCCATGAATGCCAAAGACCGCTTCGGCATGCTTCTCGGCTTCGGCATCACCATCATCATCACGCTGCAGGCGGCCATTAATATCGGGGTAACTACCTCGCTCCTGCCGAACAAAGGCATGCCCCTGCCTTTTATCAGTTACGGTGGCAGCAATCTCGCGGTGTCGATGTTGCTCGTCGGCATCCTCGTCAACATCCACCGCCAAGGACGCCGCGAACCGAAACGTCGTTCGCGCGTCGTCCCCGCAACCAGCCTCGCGGTCCGCTTCTGATTATGAAATTTGCCATCGCATGCGGAGGCACGGGAGGGCACCTCTTTCCAGGTTTGGCGGTGGCGGAAGTCCTGCGTGGCCAAGGCCACGAGGTTCTACTTTTTGTTTCGGAGAAGGAGATCGATGCCCGCGCCCTGCGGGCCCATCCCGATCTGCCGCGCCAGAAGCTTCCGTCGATCGGCCTGCCTGCCATCTTTTCTCCCGCGATGGTCACTTTCCTGCGCCGCCTGCGTTCCAGTCTCAAGTCCTGCGGCTCCTCGTATGATACGGACCGCCCCGACGCGGTTCTGGGCATGGGTGGGTTCACCAGCATTGCCCCGCTTATTGCGGCCCGCCGCCGCGGAATACCTGCTTTTTTGCACGAATCGAACGCCATTCCCGGCAAGGCAAACCGCCTGGCTGCCCGATTTTGTCGCTCCGTGCTGCTCGGCTTCGACGATTGTGCGCGTCATTTTTCGAAAAGCACGACCCGGGTCACAGGGACGCCAATTCGCCGGGAATTGGCCGAAGGCGCGCCAGCGCGCGCCGAAGCACGGAGTGCGCTTGGCCTCGAGCCGGAGCGGACGACGCTCCTCGTCATGGGTGGAAGCCAGGGGGCGGCCGGAATCAATGCCCTGATGGCGCAAGCCGCGTCCCATTTACCCGCCGCTGCCTTGCAGGTCGTACATCTGGCCGGGGATCGTGATGTCGAGACCGTGCGGTCTGCTTATGCGACTGCGGGAGTGCCTGCGGTGGTGCTCCCCTTTTGCGACCGCATGCAGGAAGTTTATCCCGCCGCCGATCTGGCTATCTCCCGCTCGGGCGCCGCCAGTCTCGGAGAATTGTCATGGTTCGGTCTTCCCTCGGTGCTTATTCCCTTCCCTTATGCCGCCGAAGATCACCAAAGGTTGAATGCGGAGATTTTTACCCGCGCCGGCGCGGCAAAGTTGCTGGCCGAGCCGGAGGCAACGGGCGAAAGCCTGTTCCGTCTCGTAATCTCTTTGCTGGAATCACCGGAGACTTTGGCCGCCATGGCCACTGCGGCTAGGGCGCTGGCTCCGCGGGATGCGGCGGCGCGGGTGGCCGCGGTTTTGACGGAAGTAAAGTCATGACGACAAAGGAACTGGCCGATTTGCTCCATGGCGCGCCGCGGCGGATTCACCTCATCGGGGTGGCGGGCTCGGGCATGAGCGGCATCGCCGCACTTTTACTCGCCCTCGGCCACCGGGTCAGCGGGTCGGACAAGGTGGACACCGTCGAAGTGAAGCGTTTGCAGTCCCTCGGTCTTGATTTTCACACTCCGCAGCGGGCCGCCGACGTGGTCGAGGCGCAGTTGGTCGTCTATTCCTCGGCGATCCGCGAAGGCAATGCGGCCTTCGCTGCGGCGCGGAGTCTGGGCAAACCCATGGTGAGACGCGCGGAGGCGCTGGCTGCGCTCATGCTGGGAAAAAAGGGGATTCTGGTGGCCGGTATGCACGGGAAAACAACCGTCTCGGCCATGACCGCGCATGTGTTGCGTGCCGCGGGGGGGCACCCTTCGCACTATGTTGGTGCGGAAATCCCGATTCTCGGCACGAACGCTCGCTGGGACGACGGCGGCGAGTATTTCGTGGCCGAGGGTGACGAAAGCGACGGCACGATCGTCCTTTACCATCCGGAACACGTCATCGTGCTCAACATCGAGCCCGAGCATCTCGACCACTATGCCGATCTGGCGGCGATCGACGCGGCTTTCGGTCAATTGCTCGACCAGACGACCGGAAAAATTTTCTATTGTGCCGACGATGCCGGGGCGACGCGGATGTGTGCGGGGCGCCCTCAGGTTGTTTCTTATGGAAAGACCGGGACTTATACTTGCACCGACATCCAGCCCGCGGGATTTGCCTCGACCTTTTCTTTCCGCCGGGAGGGCCAAGAACTTGCTCGGGTCACCCTCAATGTTCCGGGGGAGCATAATGTGGTCAATGCGACCGCGGTATTGGCCCTCGCCGCTGAATTGGGATTCGACATGACCAAATGTGCTGCCGCGTTGCAAAGCTTCCGCGGTGCGCGCCGGCGTTTTGAAGTTCTCCATTTTTCGGACCGCCATTTGCTCGTCGACGACTACGGGCACCACCCGAGCGAGATAGCCGCGGTGATCCGCACCGCACGTGACACGTGTCGCGGCCGCGTGCTTTTGCTTTTCCAACCTCACCGTTACACGCGCACGCAGGCACTGAAAGACGATTTCGGGCATGTTTTGGCCGTGGCCGATGCGGTTGTCGTGACTGAAATTTACCCGGCCGGCGAGGATCCTGTTCCCGGTGTAACTGGCCGGTTGATTGCCGATGCGGCCAGTACGGCCGGTTGTGCCCACGCCGTTTATATCCCTTCGAGGGAGGAAGCCGGACGTGAGGCCGGGCGACTGCTCCGTCCGGGAGATTTGCTCGTCACGCTCGGGGCGGGGAATATTCACGAGCAAGGTGCGGTTCTGGCCGAGGACCTGCTGACTTTGGACAAGCTGAGCAGCGTGATGGGTCCGGGGGTGGCGCGTCTTTATGAGCCACTGTCCAAGCACACCACCATGCGGGTGGGCGGACCCGCACAATTCTGGCTCGAGCCCGAGACGGAAGAGGGATTTTGTGACTTGGTGCGGGCCTCCCAGGAAGCCGGTCTTCCTTTTATGGTCATCGGCCGCGGATCGAATCTTATCGTCCGGGATGGCGGTCTGCGCGGCGCTGTCGTCCGACTCCGACGCGGCGTGTTCGGCGATTTTTCCGTCGAGGGTTCGTCGATCCGGGCCGGAGTCGGTGTGCGCCTCAAGGCGCTGAGCGGCGCGGCGGCCACGGCCGGCGTCTGTGGTTTTGAGTGGATGGAAGGGATTCCGGGCGATGTGGGCGGATGCCTGCGCATGAATGCGGGCGCCATGGGGGTCGAAGCCTTCGATCAGGTCGAACGGCTTCGCTATGCCGATCACGAGGGCAATATCTTCGAAAAATCACCGCGCGATTTGGAAGTCCACTACCGTAGCGTGCCAGTTTTGCTCAAGAATTATGCGCTGTCCGCAGTATTCCGCGGCGAACCGTCGACGCCGGAGGAAGTCGAGCGGCGGACGCGCGATTACGCGACAAAGCGCAAATCCTCGCAGCCGGTCGGAGCGAGTGCCGGCTGTATTTTCCGCAATCCGGAAAGCGGCAAAGCCGGCCAGTTGATCGATGCCTCCGGCCTTAAGGAGGCGCGCGTCGGTGCGGCGCGAGTGTCCGGAGTCCATGCCAACTTCATTCTCAACGAGGGGGGGGCAACTGCTTCCGAGGTGCTTGAGCTTGTCGAACATGTGCGCGCCGAGGTTCTCAAGAAGCAGGGCGTGCGCCTCGAAACCGAGGTGCAAATTCTCGGGGAGGAGGCCTCATGAGCCCGACCGATTTGCGAGCCTTGCATCTTGCCGTCCTCATGGGCGGTCCCGGATCGGAGCGCGAGGTCTCGCTGCGCTCCGGCGCGGCGGTGGCCCACGCATTGCGCGAGGGTGGCTATCGCGTGAGCGAGGTTGACGTGCACGGGCCGGAATTCGCTTTGCCGGAGGACACCGGACTTTGTTTTCTCATGATGCACGGAACCTTCGGAGAGGATGGTCAGATCCAAGCCATCCTTGAACGCCGTGGAATTCCTTACACCGGAGAAGGGGAGGCAGCCAGTCGTGTGGCCTTCGACAAGTTGGAGAGCAAAAAACTTTTCGCGCAAGCGGGGGTTTCCACCCCGCGCTGGGAGGTGCTCCGGGCCGGCCAGCAGCCAGCTTTGTCCCTGCCAGTCGTAGTCAAAGCTCCGCGCGAGGGGTCCAGCGTCGGCGTGCACCTCGTGCGCGAACCCGCGCAATTGGAGGGGGCACTGGCCGACTGTCTGGCATTGGACCGGGAAATTCTGGTCGAGGAATTGGTGGAAGGGCGCGAATTGACGGTCGGGGTGGTTGGCGACCAAGCCACAGCAGTGGTCGAGATCCGTCCGCACGAAGGGTTTTACGATTACGCGCACAAGTACACCAAGGGAGCTTCCGAGTACCTCTGCCCCGCGCCACTCAACGAGGCCGAGACCCGCTTGGTGCAGGAGACAGCAGTTGCCGCGCACTGCGCGCTCGGGTTGAAAGTTTACTCGCGGGTCGACATTCTCTTGCGGTCCGACGGCATACCGTTTGTCCTCGAGGCCAACACGATTCCCGGCATGACGGAAACCAGCCTTCTGCCCAAGGCGGCCGCTGTGGCCGGTCTCAGTTTTCTCGGGCTGTGCGAAAAAATCGCACGGTTGTCCCTGCAAAGTCGCGCCACCCAACAGCCATGAACTTTTTCTCCCGCAAAAAACCGCGCCGCCGTCGTCCTGTCCGCCGTGGTCGCCGCGAACATTTGTTGGAGGTGACCGCCACGGCGGAGACCGAGCGCCGCCGCCGCAACCAGAAGGCCCTGCTCTATACCTGCGAGGCTTTGTTTCTTACCGGGTTGCTCGTCGTGGCGTGGTTTGGTGTAAATTTGTTTGTCGAAAATTTTTTCACCAAGAACAAGAACTACGAAGTGCGGGTTGTGGAGGTGAACACCGACGGCGTGATGAGTCGCGAGGAGGCGCTGGCCAGAACGGGCATCCGCGAGGGGCTCAATATTTTCTCGCTCAATCTCGAGTCCGCCCAAAGTGCCCTGACGTCCATTCCCGAGATCCAGTCCGCGCGCGTCGAGCGCATCTTGCCTGACACGGTGTCCATTTCGATCGAGGCGCGCCGTCCCGTGGCGTGGGTGGCGCCGGCGGACACAGGTGCCGACCCCTCGACCATGGAGACGGCCTGCCTGGTCGACGCTACGGGGGTGATGATCAAGCCCCAAGGTTTCGAGGCCTCGTACACCAGCTTGCCTGTGGTTTACGGGGTACCGACGGAGCAGTGGCGTCTGGGAGACAAAATCGAAATGCCCGAATTGCTCGCTGCCCTTGATTTGCTCGGCCGTGCGGCCGAGCGCACCAATCCGGAGGTGAGGCTGCGCGCCGTGGATATTAGCAAGGGTTGGTGTATCACGGCATGGAATGACCCCCAAACCCGCCTCACTTTCGGGCCTGAAGACCTCCCGTCGCAACTCGACCGCATCCAACTCATTTTGCTCCACGTCGGTCAGACTTCGCGTCGTGTGGCTACGGTCAACCTCATCCCCGCGCGCAATACACCGGTGACTTTTGTGGGCGAGGCCCCGCCCGCCGAAGCGGCGACCGCGCCGACTACGGCCAAGAATCGCTGATCCCCATGGCCCGCTCGCATCTACATGTCGGCTTGGAAATAGGAACCTCCAAGGTTGCGGCGGTCATTGCCGAGACCCGCAGCGACGGACTGCTGCGCATCATCGGCACCGGGGAAGCGCTTTCCCGCGGCGTGCGCAAAGGCGAGATCGTCGACATCGGCAAAATCACCCTTTGCCTCAACGAGGCGGTCTCCGAAGCGGAGGAGAAGGCTGATCGCGAGATCGGCGGGGTGGTTGCTTCGGTCACCGGAGCGCATCTTGAAAGCCTCAATAACCGTGGAGGCATACCCATCCCGGATGATCGCGACGAAATCGAAGAAGAAGACATTCAAGAGGTCGAGCAAAGCGCGCTTGATGTCAGTATTCCTGCGGGCAATGTCTTCCTGCATACCATCAACCAGCATTACTACGTCGACGGACAAGAGGGTGTCTCCAGTCCGCTCGGGATGATTGGGCGCAAGCTCGAAGCTGAATTCCATATCGTGCACGGCACGAAGACGCGCATTCAAAACAGCCTGCGCTGCATCCGCGAAGCCAACCTCAAAGTGACCAATGTCGTGATGAGCGCCGTGGCCTCGGCGCACGCCGTGCTGGACCAAAGCGACCGAGAAAGCGGTGTCCTCGTCATCGACATCGGCGGCGGCACCACGGACTTTATTCTCTTCCGCGAGGGCTCCGTCCGTCAAAGCGGCGTGCTTGCCGTGGGGGGCGACCACGTGACCAACGACATCTCGATCGGCCTGCGGGTTCCGACCAAGTGGGCCGACAAGCTCAAGATTGAAGAGGCTGATGTGGCGCCGGGAGCAACCGCAGCGCGCGGCACGGTGCGGATCGAGGATCCGACCTACGCTGGCGGGGAAATCGAGCGCTCCAGCCTGAACAAAGTGGCCGAAGCCCGGGTGCGGGAAGTTTTTGTTTTGGTCAAACGTCGCATCAATTTCGACCGCCAAGCCCAATTTGTCGGAGGCGGCGTGGTCCTGACCGGTGGCACGGCCGAACTCAAAGGAATCGCCCCCCTGGCCGCGGATGTCTTCGGCGTGCCGGCCCGCGTGGCCAGTCCACGTCCTCTCATGGGCCCGACGGCCATTTTTGAAAGTCCCCGATGGAGCACCGCGGTCGGGCTTGTCCTTTACGCGCAGGCCGCGCAGGAAGCACTGGAGGAAATTTCCGTCTTTGACCGGCTGCGCAGCAAAATCGGACGGATTATTCCCGGGCTATGATCACGGTCGGCAGCAACGAGAGATTTTCCACCCCGCTTGCCGCCGTTTCCTCCGTCAAGGTCGTCGGCTTGGGCAATGCGGGCCTTGCCGTCCTCGCGCGTCTTGCCGGTGAACCGGGAGCACCGGCCGACCTTGTCGCGGTGCATACGGATGCCAAAGCGGTGGCTGCTTCGCCGGCGGCACGCAAAATGCAAATCGGCCATGGAGTGGCCAAGGGCCTCGGGTCGGGTGGGGATGTCGCGCGCGGCCGCGCTTCGGCCAGCGAAAGTCTTACCGATTTACGCGCCGAGTGCAAAGGGGTTGAAGTCGTGCTCTTGTGTGCCGGACTCGGCGGTGGCACCGGTTCCGGAGCAGCGCCCGTCGTGGCCGAGCAGGCCAAGAAGTCCGGCGCCCTGGTCATTGCCGCGGTGACTTTGCCCTTTGCCGCCGAGGGCTCGCGCAAGCGGGAACTGGCCGAGGAATCGCTTGCGCGGCTCGGGCGGCACTGCCTGGCTGTCTTGTGTTTTGAAAACGACCGCATGGTTGAGGTTGTCCGTGCGGAGGCGCCGGTGGCCGAGGCTTTTGGCGCGGCGGCGGGCGTTCTCTCGCTGGCCGTGCGGGCGGTGGCGCAAATGATCGGCTTGCCGGCCGTGATACCCGTCGGACTCGACGAATTGCTCCAGATGTTCGCGGGGGCTGATGCGCGGGCTCATTTCGGCTATGGTGTGGCGTCCGGACCTGACCGCGTGCGGCTCGCCGTGGCGCAAGCGCTGCGCAGTCCTCTCCTTGAGGAGGGCAAACTTTTATCCGAGCCCGGGCGCGTGCTCGTGCACCTGACGGGGGACGACTCGCTCACCTTGTCCGAGTTGCAATCGGTGCTGCGTCGCCTTTCGGACCATCTTGGCCCCGCCACATTGGTGCATTTCGGGGTGGCCAATGATCCGGCGGCCGACGGGAATTTGGGGGTTACCATCCTTGGCTGCACTCACTCGGGGGTGCCGTCTTTGGTTCCTGAAGACGAGGATGACCTCGAGTTGCCCGCGGAGCCGGCGGCGGAGGCGGACGGACCTGCGGAAGGCGATAAGCCGGGCGATTCCGGAGGCAAACGTGGCAAGGGCAAAGGGAAGAAAAACGAGGCCGGCCAGACGCAGGAGGAGTTGCCTCTGGATCAGGCGATGCGGGGCCGGTTCAAAGACCTCGACCCGACGATGGTGGACGGTCAGGACCTTGATATCCCCGCATTTATTCGCATGCGTATCCGCCTGAAGTAGTGGTAGTTTTTTGGTCTTATGAGACCGGACCGCTTCACCCAGAAGATGCAGGAGGCGCTCAGCGCTGCTGCCGACATCACAAGCAAGCTTCACCAGCAGGAGATCGGCAACGAGCAGTTCTTGCTCGCCCTGCTTGACCAGGCCGAGGGCGTGGCTGTTCCGCTGCTACAGAAGGTCGGCGTCTCAACGGCACGGCTGCGCGAGCAACTCAACGCCGCCCTCGACCGCCGTCCGAAAGTTTCCGGCAACGCGTCCCAACCGCACCTTGGGAACGATCTGCGGCAGACCCTTGAAGCAGCCGAAGGCATCATGGCGAAGCTCAAGGACGAGTATCTCAGTGCCGAGCACTACCTCCTGGCCCTGTCGCAGGGCTCGGATGCCGCGTCCATGCTGCTCAAGGAGGATGGCGCGACACACGACAAATTGATGAAGGCACTGGTCGAGGTGCGCGGTTCGCAGCGTGTCACCGACCAAAATCCCGAGGAGAAATACCAGACGCTGGAGAAATACGGCCGCGATTTGACCGAGTTGGCCAAGCGGGGGAAGATTGACCCGGTCATCGGCCGCGACGAGGAAATCCGCCGGACCATGCAGGTTCTTTCGCGCCGCACCAAAAACAACCCGGTGCTCATCGGCGAACCCGGGGTGGGCAAAACGGCCATTGTCGAAGGTCTGGCCCGCCGCATTGTCAGCGGGGACGTTCCCGAGTCCCTCAAAAACAAGAAGCTCGTGGCCATGGACATCGGCGCGATGATTGCCGGGGCGAAATTCCGTGGCGAATTCGAGGAGCGACTCAAAGCATTCCTCAAAGAAGTTACCTCGAGCGAAGGGCAGATCATCCTTTTCATCGACGAACTGCACACCATTGTCGGAGCCGGCGCGGCCGAGGGGTCGGCCGACGCTTCCAACATGCTCAAGCCGCAGTTGGCCCGCGGCGAACTTCGGACCATTGGCGCCACCACGCTCGCCGAATACCGGAAATACATCGAGAAGGATGCTGCTCTCGAACGTCGCTTCCAGCCGGTCATGGTCAAGGAGCCCAGTGTGGAAGACACCATTGCCATCTTGCGCGGACTGAAAGAGCGCTATGAGGTCCACCATGGCGTGCGCATCCAGGACAGTGCCCTGGTCGGTGCCGCGGTATTGAGCGACCGCTACATCAGCGACCGGTTCTTGCCGGATAAAGCCGTCGATCTCATCGACGAGGCGGCATCGCGCCTGAAGATCGAGCTGGATTCCATGCCGACCGAACTCGACAAGCTTGAGCGTGAGATCATGCAGGGCGAAATGGAGCGCACCGCATTGAAAAAGGAAAAAGACGCCGCGAGTAAGGAACGGCTCTCCAAATTGGAAAAGGAGCTGGCCGATCTCAAAGAGCAAGGCTCCAAGCTCAAGGCCCAATGGCAGAACGAAAAAAAGCAGGTTTCCGAATCCCGCAAACTGGCCGAGCAGGTCGAGCAGTTGAAAAACGAACTTGAACTGGCCCAGCGCCAGGGCGATTTCGCCAAAGCCAGCGAAATCCAATACGGCAGGATTCCCGAACTCACGACCAAGCTCGAGGAACACAACAACAAGCTGGCCAAGGAGGGAGGGGGACAACTCCTGCGGGAGGAAGTCACGGAGGACGATGTGGCCAAAGTTGTTTCCACTTGGACCGGCATCCCGGTGACCCGCTTGCAGGAGGGCGAGCGGCAGAAGCTGGTCAAAATGGAGGAACGCCTCATGGAGCGGGTGGTCGGACAAAGCCAGGCCATCAAATCGGTGGCCAATGCCGTGCGTCGGGCGCGGGCCGGCCTGCAGGACGAGAATCGTCCGATCGGGTCATTCATGTTTCTCGGGCCCACCGGCGTGGGTAAAACCGAGTTGTGCAAGGCGCTGGCCGAATTCCTCTTCGACGACGAGAATGCCATCGTCCGACTCGACATGAGCGAATACATGGAGAAGCACACCGTGGCGCGGCTGATCGGAGCGCCTCCGGGTTACGTCGGTTACGATGAGGGCGGCCAACTGACCGAAGCGGTGCGGCGCCACCCGTATTCCGTGGTGCTCTTTGACGAGGTTGAGAAAGCGCACAGCGACGTCTTCAATGCTCTTCTGCAGGTGCTTGACGATGGACGGATCACCGACGGTCAGGGCCGGACGGTGGATTTCAAAAACACGGTGATCATCATGACCTCCAATATCGGGAGCCAGTTCATCATGGAGGATCTGCCGGTCGAGGAGCGGAACCGGCGGGTCATGGAGGCCTTGCGCGGGCACTTTCGTCCGGAATTCATCAACCGCATTGACGAGACGATTATCTTCGACCGTCTGACCGACAAGGAAATCGCCAGCATTGTCGACATCCAGCTCAAGCGCTTGCTCAAGCGCCTCGACCAGCAAAATATTCGGATGACTCTGACCGAGAAGGCGAAAAAGTTTCTGGCCAAAGAAGGGTACGATCCGGCCTACGGTGCTCGACCGCTCAAGCGCGTCATTCAGCAGCAAATCTTGAATCCGCTCAGCGTGGCCATCCTCGACGGACAATTCGTCGAAGGAGACTCGATCGTCGCGGAGGTGGAGAAGGACCGCCTGGAGTTTCGGAAGAAGTAGGTCGGGGATAGGGCAACCGCTTCAGCCCAAACGCGGCGAGGAGGAACCGCCGCCGAGTTCGAGCGGCAGTCCGAGGATCCGGCGGCGAAGAAGGTCGAGGGCCGCGCTGGTGGTCATGTGTTTGAAGGTGACGCGGTCGAGCGGGAAGTAGCAGCGGCGGACCACGGTGGGATATCCTTCGGCGGCGAGGGCCACGTAGACCGTGCCGACCGGTTTGTCTTCCGTTCCGCCGCCCGGTCCGGCGATGCCGGTTGTTGAGAGGGCATATCGCGCCCCAGAGACCCGGCGGGCGCCTTCCGCCATGGCCACCGCGACGGGTTCGCTTACCGCACCGTGCACGGCGAGCAGACTGGCGGGAACACCGAGGGTGTTTTCCTTGGCCTCGTTGCCATAAGTGACGTAACCGGCAAGAAAGACTTCCGAGGCGCCGGGCACATTGGTAAGGCGTCCGGCCAAGGAACCGCCGGTGCATGATTCGGCCGTGGCCACAGTGAGCTTTTTTTCGCGCAGCAGGTCGACCACCGCAGCCTCGAGGGCGGCGCCGTCCGAATAAATCCACTCCCCGACCACCGCGCGGATGGCGGGCTCGGTCTCGGCGAGGATGGCGGGTGGTCCGATGAGGCGGAAGTCCACTTCGGAGGGACGCGCGCAATAACCGACTTCGAGGTCGCCGCGCTCCTCGAGTTGCTTGCCAATGCGTTCTTCGACCTGACTTTCGCCGATGCCAGTGAGACGGTAAATGCGCCGCTCGCGAAAAGAGGAAGGGGGCAGCACGGCGCGGAGTTTGGGCAGGACGTGATCAACAAACATCGGCCTTAATTCACGCGGAGGTCCGGGCAGAAGGAAAAGATGGCGTGCGCGGTGTCCGCCTAGCACGGGCGGTGGAAAATAGAGGCCGGGCGCCGTCCCGTTCGGGTTGGGCAGGACTTCGGTGCCGGCTGGAACCATAGCTTGGCGCGCGATACGATCGGCCATGGGGAGACCGCGGCGGGCGAACCGTTGGCGGATCCCGGCCAGAATTTCCTCGTCGGGCCGCAAAGGAAGTCCCAGCAACTCGGCGGCAGCCTCACGCGTGATGTCGTCTGTTGTCGGCCCCAGCCCTCCAGTCGTGAAGACGAGATCCGAGCGGTCGAGTGCGGCCTCGAGGGCCTCGCGGATGGGCGGGCCATCGGGTACGCAAACCTGTCGGGCAATGGTCACGCCGCAGGGCGCGAGTTCCCCGGCGAGGTAACCGAGGTGGGTGTTGGTGACGAGCCCGAGCAGAAGTTCGGATCCCGTGTTGATCACCTCGGCTTGCATCAGCCGCGGACGAGCAGGTGGCTCCAACGCTTGAGTCGCGCGTATTGGGCGCTGTTGCCCTGACGGTGGTAAACGTAGAGAAGATTGGCAAGAATGCGGGCAAGAATTTGTCGCGGCGAAGCGGACGCGAGGTGCCAGTCCTCAAGCTGCTGATTCTGGCGGCGGAGGATTTCCTCGCAATCGCGCCGGGTCAGGATTTTTCCCTGATGGAACGGGTCGAAAAGGATATTGTCATAGCGGGCAAGAAAGTGACCGGGCAGGTTGACACCTTCGACCGGAAGGCCGGCATGGTGGCCGACCAGCATGTAAACCAACGTGAGGGTGATGGGGATGCCTTTGCGCGAATCGAGCACGCTGGGCAGGAGGGAGTTGCGTTCGTTGTAGTAGTCGTCGGTATTGCCGACGAAAACGAGCTCGCCGGCGAGAAAGTCCGCCATGACCTCGACCTTTTGCCGGCTGGCCGGGGCGCGGCGAAGACGGCGGTCCAGTTCTGTCCCCCAGGTAGCCAGACGTTGCCGGTAAGGTGTCGGTTCAAATCCCCGCAGCATGGAGGCCCCCAAAAGCCAGCAGGCCTCCTCGAGGTCCGAGCTGTCGTTGAAGGCTCCGCACAGGTTTTCGAATCGGTCGAGAGCCTCGTGTTGCATCACCTCGTGGAGGACATCCCGCGCGTGGAGCGCGGCAACGGGATGGTCGCAGCCGGCCAAGTCGCGCAGGTTCTCAAGGTGGCCGACACCGTCTTGGGCAAGCTGATCTTTGACCAGCCGGACGGTCTGCTCGTCGTCGTCGGCGAGCAGGCGGACCAGAGCTGCTTTTTGCGGGTGCATGCGCGTGAGAAGGAATTAAGCAGGTTGGGAGCTTTAGGCAAGCTGGGGGGGACGCAGCCGGCGGCAGGGTTGAGCCGGAGCGAGCGGCGGATCGGGGCTGAGGCCTGACTTCGGCAATCTGCCGGTGCCGTTCTTTTTGGTGCGTCCTAGGAGATCCCGAGCGAAAGGTCGATGGCTCTCGCCGAATGGGTGAGCGCACCGACCGAGATTTGATCGACGCCGGTGGCGGCAATCGCGGCGACCGTGTCGAGGTTCACCCTTCCGCTGGCCTCGAGGAGAATTTCGCGGTCGGCGCGGATCTGGACGGCAGCGCGGAGCTGGTCGTTCGACATGTTGTCGAGGAGGATGATGTCGATACCGCGGAGGCCGCAGAGGAGGCGAACCTGATCGAGGGTGTCGGCTTCGATTTCGATGAGGATGCCGGGCGCACGTTTTTTGGCTTCGTCGATGGCGCGTTGCAGTCCGGTGGCGTCGTCGGTAATGGCCAGGTGGTTGTCCTTGGCTAGGACGCGGTCGAAGAGGCCGAAGCGGTGGTTGGTGCCGCCGCCGGCGCGGACCGCGAGGCGTTCGAACTCGCGGAGTCCGGGGGTGGTTTTTCGGGTATCGAGGATGACTGCTTTTGTTCCGGCCACGGCATCGACAAAGCGGCGGGTGAGGGTGGCGATGCCGCTGAGTCGCTGGAGGAAGTTGAGGGCGGTGCGTTCGGCCGAGAGGAGGGCGCGGGTCGGGCCCGTGGCGGTGAGGATGAGGGTGGCGGGGGCGAGTCGGGCGCCGTCGTTCTGGTAAGCGGTGATCTCGATGGTCGGATCGACCTGGCGAAAGACTTCCGTGGTTGCTGCGGTGCCGGCCAAGATGGCGGATTCCACGGCGGTGAGGCGGGCGCTTGAACGGTGGTCTGCGGGGATGAAGCACTCGGAGGTGATGTCTCCGGAGCCGAGGTCTTCGGCCAGGGCGCGCCGGATGGTTTCGCGGGCGGTCGGGGTCATGGCGGGCGGGCGGCGCGGGGGACGGATCTGGTCTAAAGAAGGTCGACCTCGAGCAGGTCGCGTTGCCAGGGGAGGAGGCGGGCACAGTTTTGCTGGGCAACGGACATCAGAGTCAGGCGCGAGGCGATGAGCGAGGGGTCGAGGGCGAGTTCTCGGGCCACGGTATCACGTTTTTCGCGGAGTTTTTCGAAGAGGCGGCAGGCGGCGCCGCTTGGACGAGCTTTGCGTTCGCGCTCGAAGACGGGCCATTCGCTTTCGGGAAGATCGAGGGCGGCGCGGAGAGCTTCCTTCATGCGGGCGTAGCGCGGGGGCGGCATGCGATGGACCTCGAATTTCTGTCCGGCCACAGCGGCGCAGGCCGCGTCGATCATGCGGTCGTTGGAGATGACGTGGAAGGTCGGACGGTCCCAAGCGCTGGCTTCGGCATCCCTCCAGTGCCAGAGGGCTCGGAGGACAGCGGCCTCGCGGGGTGCGAGCTTGCTGCTGCCGTTGACGCGCCAGGCATTTTCCAAATCACGTTCGCGCGGTTCGCGGGCGCTTTGCACCATGGCGTCGCGGGACTGGCCATACCACTCCCACCGGCCGAGTTCTTTGAGTTGGTTTTCGAGGATTTCGGCCAAAGGAAGAAGGTAGCGAACGTCGTTGAGCGCGTATTCTTCCATGCGTGGCGGGAGAGGACGGCGTCCCCAGTCGGCGCGCTGCGAAGCTTTGCAGAGGGTGACATCGAAAAATTTCTGCACCAGGGCGGCGTAGCCGATTTGTTCGAGCCCGAGGAAACGCGCGGCGATGGAGGTGTCGAAAATGTCTATGGCGTCAAAGGCGGGGTGACGTCCGAGCAGGCGCAAGTCGTAATCCGCCCCGTGGATGATGAGGGTGTGCGGGGTAAGAGACGCGTAGAATGCGGAGAGGTCGAGTCCTTCGGCCAGGGGGTCGACCAAAAAGTAGCCGTCGGGCGAGCAGACCTGCACGAGACAGACCTTCTCGTAGTAGCTGTGCAGACTGTCGGCCTCGGTATCGAGTCCGATGACCTTGTGCGTGTCGAGGCGGGTGGTGAAGTCCGCGAGTTGTTCCGGCGTGGAGATCAAGGTTCCGCGATGAAGGCCTGCTCGGGCGGGAGATCGCCAGCGCGACGGGCGCGCGGCTCACGGACTTCGGTGGTGCCTTTGACGGGTGCGGTGACGAACGGGCCGCCGGCCAGCGGGGCGGGTTCGGTGAAGGCAACGTCGGGCACGTCGCTGAATTTGCCTTCAAGCGGGAAATCTTTACGCAGGGGGTGGTAAGGGTAGCCGTCCCACATGATGATGCGGCGGAGGTCGGGATGGCGGGCGAAGCGGATGCCCATCATGTCCCATACTTCGCGCTCGTGCCAGTTGGCGGTCGGCCAGAAGTCGCAGACGGTCGGGACTTCGGGCTCGTCCTCCGTGGCGGTGGTCTTGAGGCGGAGATGGAGTCCGTTCCCAAGGGAGTAAAGCTCGTAGACGACCTCGTAGCGCGGTTCGTGTTCGAAATTGTCGATACTCGAAATATCGAGGAGGAAGTTGAAGCCGAGTTCGTCGCGGCAGAATTCGCAAACCGGGCGGAGGGCTTCGGGTTGGAGTAACAGCGTCGTCTCGCCGCGGAATTCCACGCGGCCGGTCACGCCCGCGCCGAAACGGGAGGTCAGAGCTTCTGCGACGTCGGGAAGCTTCATTCAGATCGAAGCAAGCAGTTCTTTTTTCTGCTCGAGGAAAGAATGTTCGCCCATGATTTTTTTCTGCAGCCGCATGAGGCCGTCGAGGAGGGCTTCGGGGCGGGGCGGGCAACCGGATACGTAGACGTCAACCGGAATGAGGTGGTCGATGCCTTGGAGCACGGCATAGCTGCGATACATGCCGCCGGAGGATGCGCAGGCGCCCATGGCGATGACCCATTTCGGGTCGGCCATTTGATCGTAGATGCGTTTGACCGCGAGGGCCATCTTGTAGGTGACGGTGCCGGCGACAATCATGACGTCGGCCTGGCGCGGTGAGAAGCGCATGACTTCCGCGCCGAAGCGGGCGATGTCGAAGCGGGCGGCTCCGGCGGCCATGAGTTCGATCGCGCAGCAGGCGAGGCCCATGGGCATGGGCCAGAGCGAGTTGCTGCGCATCCAATTGATGGCGGTGTCGAGTTGGGTGAAAATGATGTTGCCCTCGATTTTGGAATCGTAGGCGTAAGGGTCGCGGTCACTCATCGGATGACCGAAACTTACGGTTGGCAGCGTCGCCTGACAAGCCGCGTTGCGGCTGAAGTTCGGGCCGGGACGCGGGATCCCAAGTGAGGAGGTCGATGAGTTTTTGTCCGCTTTCGCCGAGGCGCGGCCGGTTGCGCGGGCCATCGATCAGACCGCGGGTCATTTTGGCGTAGGGGAATTTTGCCGGCGCGACCCAGGCAACCCGCGGGGCGGACGCGGGTTCGGTTGAAGGCTCGATCAGGACGGGAAACCCGGGGGCGGTGAAGGAAACCAGCCACGAGCGCGCTCCGGCGGGATTGCCTTTGACCAGCCAGGGGTAGCGGCGGGGGAGCTGGAAGTGCGGGGATTCCGGGATGCGGACGGAGAAGAAAGACTTCTGGTGGCGGATGAATTGCGGGAGGGTAAGAGAGGAATTCTGGCGCTGCTCGAGGTAGAATCCCGCAATGTCGAGGCCTATCAGATTGATGCCATTGTAGAGTCCGTGCTTGTTCGGGGAGGGAAAATTGGCGGGGTGCCAGCTGGCGAACTGGTCGTGCCAGAGGAGGGCAACTTCAAGGTGCAGGTGGGCGCGGCGCTGGTTGAGGCCGTCACCGGTGAAACCAAGGCGGCCGACGCGGCCGCCTTGGCCGATGGTTTGTCCGCGATGCACATCGATGGTGGCGAGGTGGGCATACACGCTGTAGACGGGGGCGCCCCCGACCTTGTGCTCGATCACGACGAGCTTTCCGTAGTTTGAATCTTTCTCGTCGTTGCTGACGTGCACGACGCGCCCTCCTTCGATCGCACGGATCTCGTCGAGCGGTTCGCCGGATGCGTCCCGGCGCAGAGGACTCACGTCGATGCCTTCGTGGAATTTGGTCGCCAGGACTTTCCCGTCCACCCGTTGCGGGTTGCGGGTGAACCCGTAGCTGCCTCCCTGCCACGGCCGGCTTTTGACGCCTTCGAAATCGCGGTCCGTGTACATGTAAAACTTTTCCGGTTTTCCGCGGAAAAGCTCCTCGTTGTCCGTGGGCAATACGGGGGAAAAGGATTTCGCCGGAGTGATGGCGAGGAGGAGAAAAAGGGGGAGCGAGGCGGCGAGGATTTTCGTCATCGCTTTTTGCCGCTCTCGCCGATGACCGGGTAGGCCGAGGTGAGTAGCTCCACCTCGGCGCTGTCGAGTCCGCGCGGGATGCTGACGATCCCGTCGTTGACGGGCCGGTCGACCACCAGATTGCTCACCTGGCGTCCGTTGAAAAAAACGGCGAGCAGGCGTCCGCTTCTTTCCATGGTGTGCTGCTTGAGCAGGCCGGATCCGTGATTGTCGAGTTTGAGGTAGACGCCCTGGGATCCATCTGCGGCGGCAAACGGAAAGACAGAGTGGATTTCACGCTGCGTGATCAGCGGCATGCGGGAGAGAAACGTTTCGCGGCCGTTGAGCAAGGTGGCCGGAAAGGCGAAGGTCGGGGCTTCGGCGGCGATGCCTTCGCCGTGGATACGCAATTCGACAACCGGCTTCTTGGCCCCCCCGGTGCAGAGCAGGGAGGCGACGCACAGGAAAATAAAAGGACGGCGCACGCAGACAGGTAAACGGGGAGTGCGGGGAATTGCAACCGCGCGCGAAGCACGTTTAAATTGCAGTTCCATGCGGAGCGCGGGGTTTGCCATCATTTTTGTCGTAGCATTGGCTGCCTGTACTCCATCGGAAAGGGCTGGCCGCGGGGCCGCATCGGCGGTGGGAATACCTCTGCGACCCAGCCTGCGGGCCGAACCCGGCGAATTCGGTCTCGCCCGGTGCCGTGAGGTCCGGGTCGTCTTCTCGTTGGTCAATACCACGCGGCACGTACTGCTCTTGGACTTCCCAACGGACCAACACTTTGAAGTCGCCATGCAGAATTCTGCTGGTCAGAGACTTTTTCTCTGGTCGGAGGACCGCCACTTCGCTGCGGTGGCTTCTTCGGTCGTGGTCAATCCCGGTGAACGGCTCGAATACGAGGCCGATGTTCCGACCCGTGAAATGGCGGCGGGTGGCATTTACACCGTTGAAGCTTTTCTCCCCGGACACCCCGAGACCACTTCGACGATTCTGCTGTCCCCACAGTGATGCGCAGCGCTTTGGGTTTGACCGGAAGTCGACAAGGGGCTTAATTCGCTCGCTTACTATGAAAGCTACTCTGCGACTCGGCGTTTGCCTGATGCTCGCGGCCCTGGCCGGGTGCGCGACTCATGACCGGCGCCTGACTAGTTCCACGACGCGCTACCTGACGTCCGGAGGTGACGTCGTGGCCAAGCCTTCCAGCGTGGGTATCAATGACACGGTGTCCTACTGGGACGGAGATGGCGTGTCCGGAAGCCCCTCCATCACCATCAACTTGGGCGAACAAAAAGCCTTCTTCTACAAGGACGGGCGCCTCGTCGGGGTTTCCATGATCTCGTCCGGTCGCGAGGGTTACCGCACGCCGCCCGGTCAATACAAAGTTCTCCAGAAAAGCAAGGACCACGTCTCGAACCTTTACGGCGACTATGTCGACCATGGAGACAACGTGATGGTGGCCAATGTCGGGGTGAAGCGTGATCCCAAGCCGCCGGGCGCCAAGTTCCGCGGGGCGCCGATGCCTTATTTTTTGCGTTTCCACGGCGGCTACGGCTTGCATGCCGGATTCCTCCCGGGTTTCGCGGCGTCGCACGGATGTGTGCGTATGCCAGAGCGTATGGCGCAAATTTTCTTCGCCAATGTTTCACACGGCACACCGGTGCGCGTGATCAACTGATGTAACGCGCATGACTGCCGCGCCCGAATGGCTGGCGTGGGTGCAGGGCCTCCAGGCTGCCGCGACCTTCGGCATGACCGGCCTCATTTGGATGGTGCAGGTGGTCCAATATCCCGCCTTTGCGGGCGTTGGCGCGGCGGAATTCGGCGCTTTCCATCGGCATCACTGCCGCTCGATCGGGGTGGTGGTCGGGCCGCTCATGGTCCTGGAGTTGTCCACCGCGGGATGCTTGGCACTGGCCGGCCAGCCACTTTGGTTCTGGCGTCTCATGATGGGCATGTTGCTCGTCATTTGGTTGTCCACCGCCTTCTGGCAGGGACCCTTGCACGGGCGTTTGTCCCGCGAGGGGGCGCGTCCGGAATTGGTCCGCGCCCTGGTCAAAGGCAACTGGCTGCGCACCGTTTTCTGGACCCTGCGGTCGGCGGCCTTGGTCTGGTTCTATGCTCGCGGGTGAGCCTGATCGTAAGCTTTCCGCAGTCTCTCGGTCGTCACGTGCGTGTAGATTTGCGTGGTCGAGAGGCTGGCGTGTCCGAGCATGCTTTGCACGCTGCGGAGGTCTGCGCCGGCATCGAGGAGATGGGTGGCGAAGCTGTGGCGGAGTTTGTGCGGGCTGGCCGGAATGGGTATCTGCGCGAGCCGGAGGTATTTTTTGACCAACGACCAAACCGAGGTGGGACCAAGCCGCTTGCGCAGCTTGCTCAGGAAGAGCGGTCCGGACTGCACCTTGGCCCGCTGACGGTAATGCTGGATGGCTTCGAGAGCCTGCTGACCCACGGGCACAATGCGTTCCTTGGACCCTTTGCCGAGGACCCGGACCGATTCGTTGTAAGGGTCGATATCGCTCACCTCGAGTGCCGCCAACTCGGCGAGACGCAGTCCGCTGGAATAGAACAACTCGAGGATGGCGGCATCGCGCCAGGGCAGCCAATCCGGCGCCTGTTTCGCGCGCTTCGCTTCTTGTGGTGCCCGCAGCAGGGCATCGATCTGCGTGGTGGTGAGGAAGACGGGAAGACGTTTCTCGGCTTTGGGCAGGGAGACGGCCAGGAGCGGGTTGGCGGCGAGACTTTTTCGCTCGCAGAGAAAGCGGTAAAAGCTGCGCAGCGCGGCAAAGTCGAGACGGATGGTGGCACGCGCGCGATCGCGCTTCATGAGGGCGAAAAGGTAAGCGCGGAAATCATCGGCCGTGGCCTCGGTCCACGACTTTTCACCGAGGAATCCGGCCGCGGCGGTCAAAGCGCGCTCGTAGTTGCTCACGGTGCGCGGCGAGGCGTTGCGTTCGTCGCGCAGGTAATCGAGATAAGCCGGCGCGAGGGGATCGTCGGGAGCAGGCACGGGGGACAGATTAACTCGCGCCGTGCCGGACGGGAATCCCGGTCTGCGGCAGCGATTCAGGAACGTTTACGCCCCATCGGCACACCGAGCGGTGGCGGCGCGGTGGAGGCAATATCCCCCTCGCGCGTGGTCGAGCGCTCGAAGCGCAGCACACCGTGCCGTGTTTCCGCGCCGTCGGGTGAAGTGGCCACGACGGGAATCTCGAATGCGCCGTCGGGCAGGACGAAGTGGTAACGGAAGGTTCCATCGGGGCGGATCATGATTTCCTTTCCGTCGACGGTCACCTTGGCGTCGGGGTGGGTGCCGCCGTAGAAGATGACCTCGGCATTGAGGTGCATGAAGAACTCGCGGCCCCTGTGCCAAGTCGACGACCAGCTACTTGGTACCCCCCGACCCGAGAGTGCGGCGGAAGACCAACTGCCCGGCCCGCTTTGCCACGATGCGCCGGAGATCCCGAGTGCGGCAAGGAAGCCTCCGGATGACCCGCCGGGCGCCGAGGCCCACGACGATGGGGCGAACCGGCCGGAAAAAAGACTGGCGTCGGGAGATCCCAGGGAGCTGGACAATTCGCCGGAGGTGAGTGACCCGATTTCGGTGCCGAGCAGGCGGTCGAGAGCGATGCGTTGTGCGGGGGTCAGTCGGCCGATCGGCAATGCACTGTGCCCTTGAAGACGGGCCAGGGCATCGGCCAGGCTTTCGCCCTCGCGCATCGTGCCGCGGATTTTCTCCACGAGTTGTTGGAAGGTGGCGTGAAAGGGCATGTTGGCGAATACGGGCTCGCCGAATCCGGTCATGGTGTCGCGCGGGGTGAGCACGGTGCCGCTGCGGGCGAGTGCCCTCCAATGGCCGCCGTTGTAGTGCCCGAGTTCGACGTAATAGTCCGCATCGGTCTCGCGCACGGCGAGATACCAACTGTTGGTTTCCGAAGGCACGGGCACCTCGGCCTCCGGGCGATTCGCGCCCTCCCGACCGTGGCGCAGGAAGATGGTGCCCTCGACGCCTTCGGTCAGCGTGTAATCCCAATAACAAAAAAGCCAATGCGGTTCCTGCGCGACCACGAAAATGCGTTCTTCGCCGTAGCTGCGCGGAAGGTCACCGAGATGGTCGATGTCCGCGCTGGCCATTTTCTTTACGCGAGCGCCTGTGGCCGGTTTTCGGGCGGTGGCTTGGCGGACGTCTTTGGTGATCTTCGCGGACTTCCGGCCCGGGGTGGCCATCTTACTTTGGGCCGGTGCTTTTTTGGTTTTCGCTTTCGCGCTTTTGACCGCGGATTTGATCGGTTTTTTCATGGCGACACTTGCGCTCGGGCGCGACAAAGCGCGGGCGAATCTCCAGGCAAGGTGCCGCAGTGAAAGATTTTGCTCAAGGCCGTTCCTTGCGGAGGAACTCGTCCCTCCCGTATTTGGAAGCCTGCAGTTCGGTGGTCTCTGCCTCGAAATTCTCCGGGGGGCTCCATCGCTCTGTTTCCGCGGCCAGGCTGGCGGCGAGACATTGACCGAACCCGGCTTCGAGGCCTGACTGCCGGACCGATCCTTGGTGGAGGAGTCCGCGTTTGGTGCGCCGCTGCGCTCCTCCCGCGACCTTGCGAGTTCCGTCCACCACATCGTAACGGACGGGTCCGGCAAAGCAGGCCGCAGCACCCTGCGCCTCGCCCTCGAAAAGAACCGCCTCGCATCCGGCATCCTCGAGGGCCGAAGCGAGCGCGAGGTGCAGCACGCGGTAGCTTTCGTCAGGCCGTAGCACCGACCACGACTCGGTGCGCGGCGCGACCAACGAGAAGGTGAAGTCACCGTCGTGCACCACCACGCCCCCGCCGGTCCAACGTCGGCAAACCGGCCAACCGGGCCGGGTTGCCTCGGCCTCCCGCCACGGAATAAAGTATCCGATACTGACCCATGGCCCAGTCCAGCGGAAGACGCGGAGCACCGGGCCCTGGGCGTGGCCCAAGAGCACCTCGTCGCAGGCCATCTGGGCAGGTCCATCGCGCGGCACCGGGTCGATCCAGAGGGAGAGCCGGTCGAAGACATGCGACATCGCTGTTTTATAGACGCACCACCCGTCCGGAGGCCAGTGGGGTCTTGGGCCCATGCCGACGCTTCCCATCGGGGCCGCCCCTTCGCTATGATCCCCGGTCATGCCTAAACCAGCACTCGGACGCGGACTCGGCGCACTCATCGCTCCGGCCAAAACAGCCGCTGAAGCGGTCGCCGCGGCAGAAGCGGCGGGCGAGCGGGTGCAGTCGGTTGCGCTCACGCAGGTCGTGCCCAGTCCGCTGCAGCCGCGCACCACGTTTTCGGCGGATCATTTGGCCGAGCTCGTCGCCTCCATCCGCGAGAACGGCATCATCCAGCCGCTCATTGTGCGCCGGGTCAACGGACTCCTCGAACTCATCGCCGGTGAACGCCGTTGGCGCGCCGCGGGGCAAGCCGGACACAAAGAGGTTCCGGTCATCGTCCGCGACGCCACCGACCTCGAGGTGCTTGAGTTCGCGCTGGTCGAAAACCTGCAGCGCGAGGATCTCAACCCGATCGAGGAAGCGCAGGCCTACAAGCGTCTGGCCGAGGAATTCAAACTGCGCCAGGACGAGATCGCCAAAAAAGTCGGCAAAAGCCGCGCCGCGGTGGCCAACACCATGCGCTTGCTCGAGTTGGACGGCGAATTGCAGACGCACTTGGTGCAAGGTCGCCTCAGTGTCGGACATGCCAAGGCCCTGCTCGGGCTGCGCACGGCCGAGGAGCAGCGCAACGTGGCCGGGCAAGTCATGCGGAAAAATCTCTCGGTGCGCGCCACGGAGGATCTGGTCAATACCACCCTGACCCAAGATGGCGTGGTCCGGAAAGGACGCACCCGTCAAAAGCGCGCAGCCTCGGCTGCCGTTCAGCATCTGGAAAACCGCCTGCAGCAGCATTTTTCGACCCGCGTGGAAGTCCATCATGGCGAGGACAAAGGCCGGATTCTCATCGAGTATTACGGGAACGACGACTTGCAGCGTCTCCTTGGGCAGCTAGGTTTGGCCCAAGAGTAAAGTCATGAGTGCCGCCTCCATTTCACCGCTCCGCCGGATCATCAACTGCCTCGACAGCGATTATTTCGAGGGCGACGCGGAAGTGATCCGCAATCAGCCCGAGCGCATGGAGTGGCGGCGTCTGGTTCCCTTCATCATCCTGCACCTCGGCTGCCTCGGGGTTATCTGGACCGGGTGGAGTTGGGTCGCGGTGGCCACCGCGGTGTTCCTTTATTTCGCGCGGATGTTCCTCGTCACCGGTTTTTATCACCGGTATTTCAGCCACAAGACCTTCCAGATTTCGCGGGCTGGCCAATTCATCGCCGCGTTCCTCGGCCTGACCTGCACGCAGCGCGGTCCGCTCTGGTGGGCGTGGGTGCATCGGCATCATCACAAGCACTCGGACAAGGAAGAGGATATTCATTCGCCCGGCGTGCAGGGTTTCCTCTGGTCGCACATCGGCTGGATCACCAGCAGTTGCAATTTTCCCACCGACTACTCGCGGATCAAAGATCTTGCCAAATATCCCGAGCTGGTTTTCCTCAACCGCTTCGATCTGATCGGGCCGATTTTCCTCGCCTTTGTCATGCTCGGCTGGGGCTGGTTTTTGCAGGCTTTTTTCCCGGCGCTCGGCACCACGCCGCTGCAGATGCTGGTCTGGGGGTTCTTCATCAGCACAACCTGCCTTTTTCACGGAACATCGTGCATCAACTCGCTGGCCCACGTGTTGGGCAGGAAGCGCTACGACACGCATGACGACAGCCGCAACAGCATGATCCTCGCCTTCATCACGCTGGGTGAGGGCTGGCACAACAACCACCACCGTTACCAGGCGGCCGCGCGCCAGGGTTTCTACTGGTGGGAGTTCGACCCGACTTACTACACGCTCAAGGTGCTCTCGTGGCTCGGGATCATCAAAAATCTGCGCGCGGTGCCCGACTCCGCCTACCTTGAGGATGGGCAGATCAGCGGGCAGGCCTCGGCGTGAGGGCAGCAAATGTAGCGGCGGTCTATGACCGCCGGAGCATTTGGAAAGGCAGCGACGGTCATAGACCGCCGCTACAAGGGGGGAGTTGGTGAGCCGCGAACGCTTGGCCGTCATCGGCGGTGGCATCGCCGGATTGGGCGCGGCGTGGTTGTTGCGGCGGCGCTACGACGTCACGGTCTTCGAGCGCGAGGGCCACATCGGCGGTCATTCGAACACCGTCGAGGTGGACGAAGACGGGCGACGGGTGCCGATCGACACCGGGTTCATGGTCTTCAACAAGGTAACCTACCCGTATCTGCTGCGACTGTTCGAGGAGCTGCGCGTGCCGATCAAGCCGACCGAGATGAGTTTCAGCGTGCGGCACGAGGGACTCGATGTGGAATACAACGGGATGGGCTTGAACCGCGTCTTCGCCCAACGGCGGAATCTGGTGCGGCCGCGTTACCTCAAGCTCCTCGCGCAGATCATGCGGTTTTTTCGCGTGGCCAATGCGGCCTTGCAGGACGACTCGCTCGAGTCGATGTCGCTCAACGAGTTTGTGCGCCTGCACCGGCTAGGCGACGACTTCTTGCGGCTTTACCTCGTGCCGATGAGCGCTTCGATCTGGAGTATCACCCCGGGTGGCGCGCTGGATTTTCCGGCCGCCACGCTGGTGCGGTTTTTCCACAATCATGGATTCCTCGGGGTCAGCACGCATCATCCGTGGTTCACGGTGGACGGCGGTTCGCGCGAATACGTGAAACGCATGGTGGCGAGCCTGCCCGGCGCGCGGGCGTCCGTGCCGGTCGCCGGCATCGAGACGGAAGCTGACGGAGTCACGGTGCGGACCAAGGACGGCCAAACTCATGCCTTTGATCATGTCATCATGGCCGCCCATGCCGACGAATCGCTGGCCATGCTGGCGCGGCCGAGTCCATTTCAGGAGAAGTTGCTGCCCGCCTTCCGGTATCAGGCCAACGAGACCGTGCTGCACACCGATGCGACGGTCATGCCGCAGCGCAAGTTGGCCTGGGCAGCGTGGAATTACCGCATGGAGCCGAGTGCGGAGGGCGAGCGTCCGTCGACGCACTACTACATGAACCGCCTGCAGGGGGTGTCGGATCGCCGGAATTATTTTGTCAGTCTGAACTACGCCGACCGCATCGACCCGGCGACCGTGCTGTGGAAGACGGAATACACGCACCCGGTGTTCGACCGCGGCGCGCTGGCCGCGCAGCATCATTTGCCCTCGATCAATGCCGAGTCGCGCGACCAGCGCGTCTTTTTCTGCGGCAGCTATTTCCGCTACGGTTTCCACGAGGATGCCTTCGCCTCGGCCGTGCAATGCGCGCACGCGGTCTGCGGGGAGGATCCTTGGCGGTGAACTCTTGCTTCTACGAGTGCGACGTCTTCCACCGGCGCCTGCGGCCCAAGCAGCATGAGTTTCTTTACCGCGTGTTTTATTTCTACCTCGATCTCGCCGAGTTGGACATCGTGGCACGGAAGCTGAAAATTTTCGGGGTCAATCGTCCAAACATTTACAGCCTGCGCGACCGGGATCATCTGCAATACGGCCCCGGCGAGCGCCCGATCGCGGACAACGTGCGCGAGTTCCTCGAGCGCGCAGGGTGTCCGCTGGAAGAGAGCGGCGCGATCCGCATGTTCTGTTTCCCGCGGATGCTTGGTTACACCTTCAATCCCATCACCATTTATTTCTGCTTCCGGGCCGACGGCACCCCGCATGGGTCTGTCGTGCAGGTCGGCAACACCTTCCGCGAATTGAAGCCGTATCTGGTGCCGCGCACGCCGGATGGCCAGTGCGACTTCGAGGTGCGGGTGCCGAAAGACTACTATGTGTCGCCGTTCAGTCCGGTCGATCTCGAGTTCCACTTCCGCTTCCACCTGCCGGACGAAAAACTGCGGGTCTTCATTGATGACTACGATGCGGAGGGCAAAGTGCTGATCAGCACGCTGACCGGCCGGCGCAAGGAAATGACCTTGGCCAACCTCCTGGGCTTCACGGCCAGGTTTCCTTTCATCACCTTGAAGGTCATCTGGCTCATCCACTGGCAGGCGCTGCGCCTCTGGCTCAAGCGGGTGCCGTTTTTCCGGAAGGAAACCCGCGTCGAAGACCAGCGCGGGGTCTTCCGACCGCACAAGTCATTGCAAAAGAAGGTCTAAAGTGTTAGTTGGATAAATTTGCATCTCGATGCAGATATTGTATGCTGTGATGCATGAGGACCACTTTGAGCATCCACGACACGCTTTTGCACAAGGCCAAGGAGGTTTCCGCTCAGCGGAATGTTTCCGTGGGCGAATTGGTGGAGGAGGGATTGCGCGTGACCCTGGCAGCTCGGCCCAAGGCGGGGCGGGCCGCGGTTCGTCCGCTGAAGACTTTCCGCGGTGAAGGCGTCCAACCCGGGGTCGATCTGACGAATTCGGCGTCGCTGTTGGAAGCCATGGAGGGGCGGTGAATTTCGTCGATGTCAATGTGCTCGTCGCGGCTCATCGCGAGGACACGGACAAGCACGCGGAGATCCGCGCGTGGCTCGAGGCGGAAATGGCGTCGCCGGCCGGGGTTGGGGTATCGGAGTTGGTCTTGAGTGGGTGTTTGCGCGTCATCACGCACGCCAAAATCTTCCGCCAACCCACACCTTTGTCCGCGGCGCTGGATTTTGTGGAAGACTTGCGCTCGCGCCCCGAAGTGCATGTTTTTGCACCGGGTGCCGATCACTGGAAAATTTTCGTCGATCTTTGTCGGCGATCCGACGCGCGCGGCAACTTGGTGCCCGACGCCTACCATGCGGCTCTGGCTCTTGAGTGGGGTTGTGATTGGATCACGCTCGATCGAGGGTTCGGTCGCTTCCCCGGGTTGCGCTGGCGGCATCCGTTGGATTGATCGCGGAGGTCTGCGCGTTTGAGCGCCGTGCCGTAGCCTCACCGATCCAACGGGCTGCGCACGGCCAAGCCGGGGCGGTTGAGCACGTGGAGAGCACCTGAGCCTAGGGAGGGCTCGGGGCAGGTCCCGAGCCTGCGGGACCCCATTTAACTGTAGGGTCGGCAACCTGTCCGCCGTGTGCGGATCCCCGCCGACGAATCCATGGACTCGCGGCACACCGTGCCGCGGCGAGAGATAAAATTAAAACGCTTTAAATCATGGTCGTGCTGACGTCGGAGTGTCCGAGCGATTTCTAGTCGGGCGGCCGGGGCATATTTGTCGAGATGCACATTTGCCTGGCGCGAGAGGGAGATTCATCTCCGCTTTTTCGGTTCGAAAAAAGCCCCCGTGGCCATTTCACCGCGCTTTTTGGCCGTTTCGTCGCATTTTTGATAATTTTTATTGCGGTGTGCCGGGGGCAACCTAATTTGCGCCCGCATGAAATCACTAGCCCACTCTTCCATGGTGGCGGCGCTCTTCGCCGCGGTCACCCTCACCATCCAACCCTCCGCGCAGGCTGATACCTTCGGCACAAGCGGCAACGAGTTCACGGTTGATTTCGTTAACATCGGCAACGCGGGCAATGCGGCTGATACCACCACCTATGGCGCGGTGCCCTACGAATACCGCGCGAGCATTTACGAGATCTCCCAGGACGCCATCACCAAGGCCACGGCGAGCGGGATGGCCAACGTGACGGCTGGGCCATGGGCGGGAAGCCAGCCTGCGGCGACTATCAACTGGTACGAGGCGGCGGCCTTCGTCAATTTCCTCAACACGAACTCGGGGAAGACGGCAGCTTACAATCTGACCTTCACCACCAACTAGAGCATGGCTCTGTGGAGCAGCGAGCAGGCTTGGACGGCGGGAGGAACCAATCTTTACCGGAACAAGAACGCCTTCTATTTCCTGCCCAGCGAGAACGAATGGTACAAGGCGGCGTATTACAACCCTGCCGGGTCGGATTATTTCCTCTATCCGACGGCGAGCAGCAGCGTCCCGACGGCGGTGGCCAGCGGGACCGATGCGGGCAGTGCGGTTTACAATGGCGTTGCCTCGATTCCGGCCATAGTGGACAGCGCTGGAGGCTTAAGCCCGTATGGAACGATGGGCCAAGGCGGCAATGTGTTTGAGTGGACTGAGAGTGCCTTTGCTGGCTCAAACAGCTCTTCGTCCGAGTCTCGCGCGATCCGCGGTGGCTCCTGGAGCGACCCCGAGTTCGCCTTGAGCTCCTCGTTCCGGCTCGACGACGTCCCGTCGTTCGAGGACGTCAACTTCGGTTTTCGTGTCGCGAGTATCCCTGAACCCTCGACAGCAGTGTTGGTGTTGATGGCAGGAGGCGCTTGGCTGCTCAGGAAACGCTTCCGCCGTTCCCTTTGATCTTTGGCCCTTTGCCCTTTTCCTCTTTGATCCGGGGCGGCGTGCCGCCGCCCCGACCACAGGAAGCCGCGAAGCGGTCTAATTTTTTTTGAGCATTTGCCGTGTCCCGCGAGGAACTACCGAAAGCGCTGGCGACATGGTATGACTACACGAAGTGGGTGTTGGATCGTGTGGATGGATTTCCCAAGAATCAGCGTTTCGTCTTGGGCACGCGCAAAGTTGGCGCTTGCGCACGGCCGTGCTGTGGCGATAACCCATCTATCGGGCACCCGGTCCGAAAACGTCCGAGAATCGCGCGATCCGCGGTGGCAACTGGAACAACACCGAGAACAACTTGCGCTCCTCGAACCGGAACAACAACGACCCGACGAACGAGAACAACCACATCGGTTTTCGTGTCGCGAGGCCCATGAGCGCGCCGCTGGTCCCAGCCAAGCGGCGTGATGCGGCAAAAGTTGCCGGCCAGAACTACCGCCTTCCTCCGGAGGCCGCAGCCGTGCCGGGTTCAGGGACCACCGGGGAGTCCAGGGCGCGGGGAGGGCCGAGAGGCCGCGCCCCGCGGACGAAGCAGACGCGCCCCGCTGCGGCCGGTAGGAAACGAAAACCGTGGCGGGGCATTTGCTCGTTTGGCAAGATATCGTGAAACTGCTCAATCATGCCATGGAGTGAACGCGCCACCGCGCGTCACTCAGGGCGGACGTTCGGCGAATGGCCATTGAATTGAGGCCGATTCGATGGTCTGCAAATACCCACGAGCACGTTGACCCCTTCTGGCGTCCTCAGTTTGAGTGTCGCGGAGCGAATCCAGCTTGTTGAAGATATCTGGGATACCATCGTAGGTGCCAGACGAGGTGGGTTTGACGGATTTGCAGAAGGCGGAGATCGATCGTCGATTGGATGCTTATCATCGTAGCCCCGAGGAAGGTTCTCCGTGGGATATGGTCAGGGAGCGGATCCTCAGTAGACAATGATCCGTCGGCTCGTCATCCGCCCGGAAGCCGAGGCGGAGATGACCGAAGCTTTCGACTGGTATGAAGAGCGACTTCCCGGGTTGGGAGCTTCCTTTTTGCTTTGTGTTGATGCGGTTTTCCGCGGCATCGTCCGTGACTCGGAGCGTTGGCCTCGTATCCATCGCGAAGCGTGACGTGCTCTGACGCGCCGGTTTCCCTACGAGGTCTTCTTCGTGGAGGACGAGGAACGTGTTGTCGTTCTGTCCGTATTCCACGCCAAACGGAATCCGAAGAGCTGGCGGGAGAGAGTTTGAAAGGCGGACAAAAACATGAGCCGAAAACCGCTAACCAGTCGGACCAGCCAACCTCGCTGTGCTCGCCGGCTGTCCTCGAGCGTTCGCGTAAAAATACGCGCCTTGACATGGATGCCGTATAGGCATACAAATCAAAGATGATCTTCGACTGGGATCCAGAGAAGAATGAAAAAATCAAGAGAGAGCGAGGGATCTCTTTTGAGGAAATCGCTCTACTGCTTGGTGCCGGGAGTGTCTGGGCAGTCACAAAACACTGGAATACGGAAAAATATCCCAACCAAAGGATTTTTCTCATTCCCATCGATGGCCGCATTATGGCGGTTCCATTTGTCCAAGATAAGGACCGGTTTTTTCTGAAGACTGCTTTCCCCTCAAAAAAGATGACAAAACTCTACAACGAGGAGCAAAAATGAAACAAACCACTGAAGCAGAAGAAAAGGAAATCGCAGACGCCCTTGAGCGCGGAGATATCGAGCTGGAGAAACCATCCCGCAAACTCCTCTCCGATTTGAAGCGGGCATCGGAAAATACGTTCAAGAAGGACAGAAGGATCAACGTGCGCCTGAGCAGTCATGATTTGCTTGGCATCCAGAGAAAGGCCCTCAAAAAAGGTCTTCCCTACCAAGCACTGATTTCCGGTTTGATCCACCAATATGTTGAGGGAGAACTCTTGGAAAAAACATAATGCGAACAGACCGATGGACCTAACTGCCACGCCTGAAGTGGCACTTTTGGCGCGTCGCCTGCGTAGCAGGCTTTGGTCACAAAACCGAGTAACAGCAGGTCATCGGAGACGTTCGGTCACAAAAATTACTTGCTCTGCACACCCTTCATGTGTAGGATTCATGTGTGGCAACGAATTTACAGATAGACCAATCACTGCTTGAGCAAGCGAAATCGTTGGCAGGCTTTCCCACGAAGCGTGAAACCGTGAACGAAGCCCTTAAAGAGTTCATTCAGAGTCGCCTCCGCCGACAACTTTTGCAACTTCGAGGGCAAATCGAGTATTTCGAGGACTACGATTACAAGGCTCTGCGCCGAGTGAAGAATCTATGATTGCTTGTGACACTTCAGCGTTATCTCAGTTCCTCAGACGTTCCCCGGACACTCAAAATGATGTTGCACTTAAGGTAGAGAAATTGATCGACTCAAATGAATTGGCACTCTTTGGAATCGTTCGCCAAGAGCTTCTTTCTGGGGTCAAGTTACCCGCTCACTTTGAGCGTATCGATCTGACCACTCAGGCACTTCCTCTGTTTTTTGCGGACGACGAAGATCATACGACAGCAGCAAGATTTTTTAACACTTGTCGCGCGAAAGGTATTCAAGGTTCCCCCATTGACTTTCTGATCTGTGCGATGGCTGTTAAGCGAAAGTTTCGTATTTATACGACCGATCCAGATTTCGAGTTGTATGAACCTATCATACCCATCGAGCTCTATCGCCCGTAAGACCGAACAAAGCGCTGCACCGAATGGCTACCCGCGCCACCCCGCAGGCGTCGGTCGTGCAGGTGGGCAACACCTTCCGCGAATTGAAGCCGTATCTGGTGCCGCGCACGCCGGATGGCCAGTGCGACTTCGAGGTGCGGGTGCCGAAGGACTACTATGTGTCGCCGTTCAGTCCGGTGGATCTCGACTTCCACTTCCGCTTCCACCTGCCAGACGAAAAACTGCGGGTCTTCATTGATGACTACGATGCGGAGGGCAATGTGCTGATCAGCACGTTGACCGGCCGGCGCAAGGAAATGACCTTCGCCAACCTCCTCGGTTTCACGGTCAGGTTTCCCTTCATCACGCTCAAGGTCATCGGCCTCATCCACTGGCAGGCCTTCCGCCTCTGGCTCAAACGCGTGCCGTTTTTCCGAAAAGAGGCACGCGCCGAAGACCAGCGCGGTGTGTTCCGTCCGCACAAGTCTTTGCAGAAGTAGCTTTTCCAAGCTTGGTTGCCCGCAGAGAGGACGCGGTCGGTCTTCCGAATCCATTGACTCACACATCACAATGTGTGAGACTGTGTGTGGGATCGAACTATGGCGACGAATCTACAACTTGACGATCGGCTGATCACAGAGGCCACGGCCCTGGGAAAACACCGCACCAAGAAAGAGGCGGTCACCCGCGCCCTCACGGACTACATCAGCCACTTGCGACAGGATCGCATCTTGGACCTTTTCGGGAAGGTCGAGTTCGACCCTGCCTACGACTACAAACGCCAGCGGGCGCGGGCTTGAGGGCGCTCGTCGATACGAGCGTCTGGTCGTTGGCCTTACGGCGTGACGATGGACAGCAGCATCCGGAGAGGGAGGAATTGCGGCGGCTCGTGTCCGCCCATGTCGCCGAGATCGTCGGCCCCATCCGCCAGGAAATTCTCTCCGGTGTGCGGGATCGGGTGCAGTTCGCGCGTTTGGAAACCCACCTCGCGGCATTCCCCGATATTCCGCTCCTGACGGAAGATTACGTGACGGCCGCGAAGTTTTTCAATGTGTGCCGGTCGAAGGGCATTCAGGGGTCGAACACCGACTTCCTCATTTGCGCAGTGGCTGTCCGGTGCGACTTGGTCATCTTCACAACGGACGGGGATTTCAGGCACTTCGCAAAGTTCTTGCCCATCGTGCTGCACGAGGCCAAAAAACCGACGCCCTCACGGCAACGTCGCTCACCCCCGAGACGCGAGGCCTGACCTTCGCGCTGCTGCCAAGAGCAGGGCGCTGGTGAGGAGCAGTTTCCGCATCGACGCGGAAGGTTTAGCCGTCGCAGTCTGCTAGATCAATCGGTGCAAACCTGCTTTCGCCTCGCCGGTGGAAGATGTATGTTGTCGCTTCCCGTGATGAATTTTAAGTCGATCCTCTTTTCCGTGCTTTCCGGTATGCAGTGCGGCTGGTTGCGGGTGGTTTTGCCCGACGGGAATGAGAAGATTTTCGGCGGGCTGGGGGAGGAGCCGCGGGCGGAAATTCGGGTCAAGGACGTGGAATTTTTCCGGACGTGCGTGCTCTACGGGCCGGTCGGGTTTGGGGAGGCGTATATGGACGGGTTGTGGGAGACGGAGGATTTGGTCGGGGTGATTGCGTGGTTTATCCGCAATGCCGACGAGTCGACGGTGCTGGAGGGGTCGGGCCGGACGGACCTGCGGATCGGGCTGATGAATTTCGCGCACAAGGTGGCGCACCAGCTGCGGCCGAACAGCCGGCGGAACAGTCGGCGGAATATCCAAGAGCATTACGATCTGAGTAACGAGTTCTTCGCGCTGTGGTTGGATCCGACCATGACGTATTCGGCGGCGTATTGGGATCAGCCGGGCGCGACGCTGGAGCAGGCGCAGGTGCGCAAATACGATGTGCTCTGCCGCAAGCTGCGCTTGCAGCCGTCGGATCATGTGCTCGAGATCGGGAGCGGGTGGGGAGGGTTTTCCATGCATGCGGCGCGAAATTTCGGATGCCGGGTCACCACGGTGACGATCTCGCCGGCGCAGTTCGACGAGGCGTCGCGGCGGATCGCGGCGGCGGGGTTGAATGACAAGATCGATCTGCGGCTGACCGATTACCGGGAGCTGACCGGGCAGTTCGACAAGATTGCCTCGATCGAGATGCTCGAGGCGGTGGGGGACAAATACCTCGACGGGTATTTCGCGCAATGTCACCGCTTGCTCAAGCGCAAGGGGCTGCTCGGGTTGCAATACATCACGTGTCCGGATGCGCAATACGAGGTGCTGCGGCGCGGGGTGGATTTCATCCAGCGGCATATTTTTCCGGGCTCGCTGCTCAATAGCATCGGACGGGTTAACATGGCGCTGAATCGCACGGGGGATTTGTTCCTCCACGATTTGGACGACATGGGACCGTATTACGCGCGGACCCTGCATGTCTGGCGGGAGAATTTCCACCGCGAGCTCGACGCGGTGCGGGGGCAGGGGTTTGACGAGACGTTCCTCCGCAAGTGGGACTACTACCTCGCGTATTGCGAGGCCGCGTTTGCCACGCGCCATATCAGCGTGGTGCAGGCCATTTACACGCGGGCGGATAATGAGACGCTCGATTTTTCGACGGGTCTGAATCGGGGGTGCTCATGATGCCGGAGTGGGCGGAGTTCTGGCGGTTGATGGCTTTCGCGCTGGCCATTCCGATGGTCATGATGGCGGGGGTGTGGGTGATTTCCCGCGTGCTGAACAACGCGGGGATCGTGGATATTTTCTGGTCCTACGGATTCATTCCGGTGGCCTTGGCCTGCGCTGTCTTGGGCGGCGGGGACGTCACGCGCAGTTTCGTGCTCGTGTTGATGGTGACAATCTGGGCAGCGCGGCTCGGGACGTATTTGTTGATCCGCGTGGCCCAGCATCATCCGGAGGAGGACGGGCGCTATGCGGCGCTGCGGCAGCAGTTCCCGAACCACACGTGGGCCATGTTCCTCGGGTTTTTCGAGGCCCAGGGGGTTCTCATCGCGCTCTTGAGCGTGCCCTTTGTGCTGGTCTTCATCAATGGGGCGCCGGGGCTGGGGGTTTTCGAGTATGCAGGGGCGGCGTTGTGGCTGCTGGCTATGCTGGGGGAATCGGCGGCCGATGCGCAGCTGAACCGGTTCCGGTCCGATCCGGCGAACAAGGGGAAAACCTGCCGGGTCGGGTTGTGGAAGTATTCGCGTCATCCGAATTACTTTTGCGAGTGGCTGGTCTGGGTCGCGTATTTTATCTACGCGCTGCGCTCGCCGGGCGGGTGGATGGCGGTTTATGCTCCGGCCCTGATGTATTTGTTTTTGACCAAAGTGACGGGGATCAAGGCGACCGAGGAGCACGCGGTGCGGTCGCGGGGCGATGATTACCGGGATTATCAGCGGACCACGAATGCGTTTTTCCCGTGGTGGCCGAAAGGGTGAAGATGAGGATTGAAAAGAAAACGGCCGACGCCTGGGCCAGCCGTCCTTACCAGGTGAGGATACGATGAGCTTTTTAGACCGGGTGCTGGAGAAAGGGTTGCTGCCGGATTTTGTCATCCGGGCGGGGATCCATCAGTTGTTGGCCCGCAAGCTGAAGGACGAGAACCGCGGCGGGGTGGAGGCGCAGCAGAGGGCGTTGATGGATTTTGTGCGTGAACTCAAGTCGATGCCGATTGCAGTGAAGACGCGGGAGGCGAACGAGCAGCACTACGAGGTGCCGACGGAATTTTTCAAATACGTGCTCGGTCCGCGCATGAAATACAGCAGCGGGCTGTGGTCCGGGCGGCACACGACCTTCGCGGAATCGGAAGAGGCGATGCTGGCGCTGAGTTGCGAGCGGGCGAAGTTGGAGGACGGTCAGCGCGTGCTCGAGTTGGGCTGCGGGTGGGGATCCTTGACCTTGTGGATGGCGGAGAAGTATCCGAACTCGCGGATTCTCGGGGTTTCCAACTCGCGGACACAGAAAGAATACATCATGGGCGAGGCGGCGCGGCGGGGGTTGGGCAATGTGGAGATCCACACGGCCAATGTGGCGGAGTTGGATCTGCCGCACGGGGAATTCGACCGGGTGGTGTCGGTCGAAATGTTTGAGCACATGAAGAATTACGAATTGCTCCTGCGCAAGGTGGCCTCGTGGCTGAAGCCCGGCGGGCTGCTCTTCGTGCATATTTTCACCCACCGCACGTTGGCTTACCATTTTGAGGGCACGGATCCGAGCGACTGGATCACGCGGTATTTTTTCGAGGGCGGGACGATGCCGTCGGATGATTTGCTGACCTATTTCCAGGATGACCTGAAATTGCGGGATCATTGGTGCGTCAACGGCACGCATTACGCGCGCACGTCTGAAGCTTGGCTGGCCAACATGGACAAGAACGAAGCGCAGATCACCCCGATCCTCACGACAACTTACGGTGCCGAGAATGTGACCAAGTGGCGGGTCTATTGGCGCGTGTTTTTCATGGCGTGCGCGGGACTTTGGGGTTACCGCTACGGCGAGGAATGGATCGTCTCGCATTATCTTTTCGCCAAGTGAGGACGATACTTTGTGCCGCCGTGGTCTGGGCCGCGGTATCGAGCGTTTACGGTGCTGCGGAATGGATCGAACAAGGCGACAGCCTCGATCGCCAGTTCAAGTCGGCCGAGGCTCTGGCCGCCTACCAAAAAGCCGCCGTACAGCGTCCGGGTGACGCGGCGGTGCAGCGCAAGATGGCCAAGCAGTATGTCGAGATGGTCTTGGACGCCCCGTCGCGTGCGGAAAAATTGCGGCTGGCCACCCTCGGCTATGAGACGGCTCGGAAAGCGAAAGACTTGGCGCCACGGGATCCGGCCGCGCGGGTCACGCTGGCTATCGCGGCAGGCCGCCTGGCTTTTTACAGCGAGTCGCGCCGACGGTTGGAGCTTTCGAGTGTGGTCAGATCCGAGTCGGCCGAAGCGGTCAAACTCGACCCCCGCTACGCTCTCGGGTGGCACGTTCTCGGGCGGTGGAATTACGAGATAGCCAACCTCAATGCCTTGCTTCGCGTCATGGCCGAGGCCATCTACGGCAAAATGCCGCCGGCCAGCAACGAGGAGGCCATCCGCTGCCTGCAGAGAGCGGTGGAACTGGAGCCCGGCAATGCTCTTTTCCACGCCGAACTCGGGCGGTCCTATCTTACGGTCGGGCGCAAAGATGATGCGCGGCGCGAGCTGCAGAAGGCGATCAGCCTGCCCCAGCGCAGCCGCGATGATGCGGGCGCCCAAAGCCGGGCCAAGGAATCCCTCCGCCAGTTGTAATCTCCATGAGTCGCCAAAAAATCCTCATTTTCACCACCGGTTTCGGTGACGGCCACAACTCGGCGGCACGCAATGTGCGCGACGCCTTCGATGCCACCGGCGGCTACGACACCGAGGTCCACGATCCCTATGTCGCGGTCAACCCTCGCGCCTCGAAGACCCTGCAAGTGGCCTACAATTTCTCCATCCAGCGCGTGCCGGTGACGTGGAAAGCCTTTTTCTGGCTTTATGACAAGACCCCGGTTTTCGATTGGACGCTGCCGACGTTGGGCAATCTCAAAGCGGCCCTCCGGGATTTGCTGCGCGAGAAAAAACCGGTGGCGGTCATTACGACTTATCCGGTTTACAGCTATTTGATCAGCGAGCTGATGAAGAGCGGCGAGGTGCCGGTCTGTCCGCATTTCATGGTGGTGACCGACTCCATCGTGATCAACCGCGTCTGGAACCTCGCCCCGGCCGATTGGGTCCTCGTGGCCAATGAGCCAACGCGTGAGGCCATGACCCAAGGTGGCACACCGCCGGAGAAAATCGTCGTGCTCGGTTTTCCGGTCAGTCCGCGCTTCGAAGAGTTGGCGCGCCGGCCATTGCCGCCGGGGCCGCCCTGGAAAATTCTTTATCTCCCCTCGGCCAGTCGCAGCACGGTGTCGGCGGTGGTGCGGGGGCTGACCGCGTTGCCGGGCGTCGAGTTGTCCGTGGTGACTGGGCGTCACAAGCATCTGCACGGATTTTTAAAACGGCTCGATCTGCCGGTCGGCGCCTTCAGCCTCCTTGGCTGGACCGACCGCATGCCGGAGTTATTGGCCGAAAGTCATCTTTTCATCGGCAAAGCGGGCGGGGCAATCGTGCAAGAGACGCTGGCCATCGCGCGCCCCATGATCATCAGCCACGTGGTCGCGGGGCAGGAGGAAGGCAATGTGACGCTCCTGGCCGATATCGGCGCGGGCGCGTTGGCGACGACTCCCGAAAAAATCATCGGGACGGTGCAACGTGCACTGTTGGAAAATGGCGGGTCCGAGTGGACGCGCTGGCGGGAAAACTTGCTCAAGGTCAGCCATCCCGCGGCGGCGCGTCAGACTGCAGAATTTGTGGTTTCCAAATTGTAGAAAACCCCGCGCGGCGGGTGGCCGGCCTTTTGGTTTACAGCGCCCCTTGGTATGTCCCGCTGCCGCGGCCCGACCAAGCCATGAGCCGCTCCGCGTCGTCAAAGATGTATCTTGTTTTGCTCCCGAGTTGCACAAGGATGACTTCGCGGCCGTTGAGACGCCCGCTCGAGATGAGACAGCGCCCTGCCGCATTGGTAAATCCGGTTTTCATGCCGTTGTAGGCGTTCGAGCGTTTGAGCAATTTGTTGGTCGCTTCAAGGCGGGTGATGCGCCCGCTGTTGTGGCGGAAGTAGACCACAGTCTGTTGCATCATGCGGCGGAGGGTGGGGTCCCGGTAGGCGAGGAAGGCGATACGGGCCATGTCGCGTGCGGTGGAGAATTGAGCGGCGGGCAGGCCGTGGCTGTTGGCGAAGTAGGAATTGCGGGCCCCGAGAGACCATGCGGCCTGGTTCATTTGGCCGGTAAAGGCCGCTTCCGTGCCGCTGTGGTCGCGGGCCAGCGCGGCACAGGCGTCATTCGAACTTTTCACCAGGATGGACTGTAGGAGATCCCGCCGCGCGTAACGCTCGCCGGGTCGGAGTCCGAGGCGGATCGGTTCCACGCGTGTGTCCTCTGGAGCAATGGTGACCATGGCATCGAGGTTCCCGCGGCGGCTGACCAGCAAAGCGGTGAGGAGTTTTTGGGTGCTGGCCGGCACCCGTGGGGTGTCGGCATTTTTTTGGAAAAGGACCTCTCCGCTGCGGGCATCGATCAAGATGGCCGACTGCGCGGCAAGGCCGGGGGCGTTGGCCGGCCAGACCAGCGCATTGCTCGGCGCAGCGGCCACGGGTGAGGTGGCCGGGCTGGCGCGGCGGACTTCACGGGGCGAGGTGGCGCAACCGGCGAGGAAGAGGAGGGGAACGAGCAGGACGACCGCTTTCATGAATATTTTTCGACCATGGCGTAAGCGTTGTGGTTGTGGATGCTCTCGAAGTTTTCCGCTTCGACCTGCCACCAAGTGATGCGGGGATCGGCGTTGACTTGCGAGGCGATATTGCGCACGAGGTCCTCGACAAAAACCGGATTGGCGTAGGCGCGTTCGGTCACCGCTTTTTCGTCCGGGCGCTTCAGCACGCTGTAGAGTTCGCAGCTGGCCGAGCGTTCGATGAGAGAGACCATTTCGGGCAGCGGCAACGGACGTTGGGAGCGCAAACGAAGGGTGACTTGTCCGCGTTGATTGTGCGCACCGCTGGCGCTGATTGCTTTAGAGCAGGGACACAAGGTGGTGACATTGGCCACCACGGTGGTGACGAGGTCGTGGCTTTCGCGGCCGGCCGTCGCGGTGAAGCGGGCGGTGTAGTCGACCAGACCGGGTGCGCCGGTGACGGGCGCTTTTTTCTCGAGGAAAAAAGGGAACTCGAACTCAAGATGGGCCCGCTTGCTGTGCAACCGGTCGATGAGTGACCGCAAGAGCTTTTCGATGTCCTCGGGGTGCAGCACGGGACCGTGGGCCTGGAGGACCTCGAGGAAGCGGCTCATGTGAGTGCCTTTGAATTCCTGGGGCAGCTCGACGGTCAGTTGCACCGTGGCGATGGTGCTTTGCGGGGCGCCGGGACCGACCGCGACTTGGATGGGAAATCGGAGGTTCTTCACCCCGACGCGGTCAATGACGATGCGGCGGTGGTCGGACTCGCTTTGGGTGTCGAGCAGGGTGGCTGCGGTGTCCTCCGGGTGCTTCATGAAGGGGAAACTTACGCTGATTCACGCCGGGGGGCAAAAGTGAATTGTCCGGTTGGCCGGGCGGGCTGTGGCGGCTAAGCTGTCCGCGGCAATGAAGCTCACGGTCAACGAAATCTACCAGTCGGTGCAGGGCGAGAGTACCTGGGCCGGGCTGCCTTGCGTTTTTGTCCGCCTGACCTTTTGCGACCTGCGCTGCACCTACTGCGACACCGAGTACGCCTTCTATGAGGGGAAAAAGATGCCGCTCGACGAGATTGTGGCGGCCGTGCGGCTCTTCGGGTGTCCGCTGGTCGAGGTGACCGGGGGTGAACCGCTCCTGCAGCCGGCCTGTGTGCCGCTGTTGGCCATGCTCTGCGAGGCGGGTTTTACCGTCTTACTGGAGACTTCGGGAGCACACGATATTTCGGCGGTCGACCCGCGGGTCCACCGGATCATGGACCTGAAGACGCCGTCGAGCGGGGAATGTGCCCGAAATCTTTATACCAATATCGCCCGGCTAACAGACCGCGACGAAGTGAAGTTCGTGCTCGGGTCACGGGAGGATTACGAGTGGGCCCGGGTAATGATGCATGACCACGGATTGGCCAGCAAAGTGCGGGCGGTCCTTTTCAGTCCGGTCTTCGGAAAAATTGCCCCCAGCGACATCGTGGCCTGGATGCTGGAGGATCAATTGCCGGCGCGCTTCCAGTTGCAGATGCACAAGTTCATCTGGGAGCCCAAGGCGCGGGGCGTTTGACCGTTTGCCGCGGGGCGGGCGGCGGGGTAGAAGAAGAGCGATGAACATCACGCTGACCAAAATTTTCCACTTCGAGGCCGCGCACACCCTGCCCAACGTGCCGCCCGACCATCAATGCGCCCGGATGCACGGCCACAGCTACCAAGTGGAAGTCTCGGCATCGGGCCCCGTCGGCGCGGAGTCGGGCTGGTTGATGGACCATGCGGAGATCAGCAAGGTGGTCAAACCGCTCATCGCCCAACTCGACCACCGTTATCTTAACGACATCCCGGGCCTGGAAAATCCGACTTTCGAACAATTGGCCGGCTGGCTTTGGCAGGAAATCAAACCACATCTTCCGCATCTCAGCGAGATCGCCATTCACGAGACGCCGACTTCGCGGTGCATTTACCGCGGAGAGTAGCGCTGGCGCGCCGCGACTTAGTTGCGCAGCGAGATGTCCTGGACGCGAGCGACGAGAAAGCGGCTGAGTAGCAGGTAAAGGATGAAAATGGGAAGGGTGACAAGAAGCGCACCCGCGGCGAAGAGACCCCCTTGGCCGGCCATGCTGTCCTGGTGCAAGAGACGCAGTCCCACCGGCAAGGTGAACATGGAGGAATCCTGCATGAGGATCGCCGCAACGACATATTCATTCCAAGCTGCGGCAAAGGAAAACAAGGCGGTCACGGCCAGGCCCTGTGCCGAGACGGGAAGCACAACCCACCGGAAGGTTTCGGACGGCGTGCAGCCATCCATGGCTGCCGCCTCTTCGATCGTTTCCGGAACGGTGTCATAAAAGTTTTTCATCTGCCAGATGCAAAAAGGCAAAACAGTTACGAGGTAAACAAGGATCAGTCCGAGGAAAGTATTGATCAGCTTGAGCTGCACCAGAATGAGGAAGATGGGGAGGAGAAGCAGGGTGGCAGGGAAGATCTGGGTGACGAGGAGACTGTTGAGCACAGCAAGGCGCCCAAGGAAACGGAACCGCGACAGGGCATAGCCAGCGGTGGCGGCGAGAATAACCCCGACTACGGTGACGGCCAGGGCGACAAAAAGCGAGTTGGCCAGCCAGCGGAGGAAGTCCGTCCCGCTCAGCAAGCGGGAAAAATTGTTAAGACCGGCGGTGTTGGCGGGACTCGAAGGATGCAGGGCACGGATGGAGATTTCCCACAGTGGAACGGCGGCAAGTAGGATGGTGAGGGTGAGAAGGGCGTAGGAGGCGAACTGGCGGAGCAAGGCGGCCTGCCGGCTGCGGCCGGACGCAACCGGGATAGTGGCAGGATGTTTGGCTCTCACGGCGGGTGACACGGGGGCAAGGAGAAGACATCATACAGTGCGGTGCAAGGGCAGATCTTGGCGGCAGGGCGGGGCAGTTCCTTGACAGGGCTGGGACACACGTTTCAGATATGTTGCTGTTATGTTTCGCGTTCTGTGGGCCCTCATCTTCCTTTCCGGTCTGGCTTGGGCCGAGGGCGGACGCTATGACGCGGCCGGTGCGGACGAAGTCCGTTACCGCGTCACCAAGACGGCGACCGGCTGGGACATTCTCGTGCTCGGGGCGGGTGTGGATCGTCCCGACCAGGCGATTTTTGTCGCGCTCGGAACAAAACCCGGTGCGGGTTCCCCGTTGTTACCCGGGGCCCAGGGGAAAACCGGATCGGCTGTCTGGTTACCCTTTTCCGCGGACCTCCTGTTGGTCGCCAATCGTCGCAGTGACCGGCAAGACAATTACGTGCGGCGTTGGGAGGGGACCCGATGGGGTCCTCTCCAAGCGGCCGGGGACGATTTTGCTGTTTCCTCGGAACCGGCGCAGGTGCTTCTCCGTGTGCCCGGAAAATTGACCGGGAGTGGACCGGTCATGGATATCGTCGTTTACCTCAAAGACCTTGCCGTGCACGAGGGTTGGGGGCGGCTCTACGGGGCGATCGATGCAACGGCGCCCTCGGGAACCGGCGTGCAGACGATCCGTCACTACCTCGTGGCCGAGACGGGCAACGCGGGCACGACTTTCCGCCGCGCTGGACGCACCGCACCGGCCGACCCCAAGGTGCGTATTTACCAACTTTTGCCGCGGCTTTTTGGCAACACGAATGAGACGCGCAAGCCGAATGGCACCGTTGCGGATAATGGCAGTGGTAAGTTCAGCGATCTCGACGAGACGGCGCTGGCGGAGCTCAAGACGATGGGTTTCACCCACATCTGGGTGACCGGCGTCCTCCAGCAAGCCACCGCGACCGACCATGGAAACATCGGCGAGCCGGCCGATGATCCCGATCTGCTCAAGGGTGTGGCCGGCAGCCCGTATGCCATCCGTGATTATTTCGATGTTTCACCCGATTACGCCGACCATCCGGAAAAAAGGATGGAAGAGTTCAAGGCGCTGGTCGAGCGGGCCCATGCCAGTGGATTCAAAATCCTGATCGATTTCGTCCCCAACCACGTAGCCCGCAGCTATGCTTCGACGGTACGGAAAGAATTATCCTTCGGCGCCAAAGATAACCACGCAAAGTTTTTCGATCCGAAAAACAATTTTTACTATCTCGCGGAGGGAACGGAGGCTGAAGGAGATGGGCCCCCGCTGCGACTGCCGACGGTGGATGGTGATGGCCGGGCCACCAGTCCGACCGTGCAGGCCGTGGGCGGGGGAGATGGATTTTTCGACGGAGAAAAGGAGTTCGGCCGGGTCACCGGCAACAATGTGATCAGCTGGAATCCCTCGCCTGACACCTGGTATGAGACGGTAAAACTCAATTATGGCTATGACTTTACTGATCCGGAAAAGTCCACTCGGTTGTATCCGCACGGAGCCAAGCCGGATTTGGCGGTGCCCGATACTTGGAAGAAAATGGACGAGATCATCGCCTATTGGCAAGAGTTGGGGGTCGATGGTTTTCGCGCGGACATGGCGCACATGGTGCCGCCCGAGTTCTGGCGCTGGCTGATCGGGCGCTCACACCTGCGGGAGCCGGGTGTCTATTGGGTGGCTGAAGCTTATGACACGGATCCGGCCCGCGTGCCGGGAGGGGACCCCGAGGTCATTGCCGTGACGGAAGGCGCGGTCATGCCCGAGTTGCTCGCGGCGGGGTTTGACGCGGTCTACGACGATGTCAGCTATGATGCGCTGAGAAGAATCTACGAGGGCGGGGGCACGGCCAACGACCTCGATGCTTGCCGTCCCGGTCCATTCTTCTTCGATAACGCACTCCGCTATGCCGAGAACCACGATGAGGTGCGTCTGGCCGCGGCGTCGCAGTGGGGAGGGTACGGCATGGATGTGGGGCGCCCGGTATCCGCCCTGCTTTTTGGTCTCTCGCGCGGTCCGATTATGCTCTACCACGGCCAGGAGGTCGGCGAACCGGGGGCGGGAGCCGAGGGTTTCGGCCGCGATGACGCTCGCACCACTATTTACGATTATTGGTCGATGCCGGAATTTGTGAAGTGGGTTAATGGAGGGAAGTTTGACGGCGGGGGCCTGACCTTTCGACAGAAGTCCCTGCGGGATTTTTACCGGCGGCTTCTTTCAGCCATTGATCAACCGGCCTTTCGCGACGGCGATTTTTATCCGCTCAATCCGGACAACCTCGACAATCCCGCCTACGGCCGTTCCGAAGGGGGGGTGAGCGGCCACTGGCTTTACAGCTACCTCCGCTACGACCAGAACAGCGGCCAGCGTGTGCTGGTCGTAGTCAACCTGCACCCGCGCCGCTCCTTGCGCGATGTCCGCATCATCTTTCCGCGCCGTGCTATGCGCTTTCTTGGTTGGGACACCCTGGCGGGCTCCAAGACTGTGCCCGTGGTGGCCCGTGATTTGCTCGGGGACGTCCCGGGCGAGGTGGCCGAGATTGCCACCACCCCGGCTCAAATGGAGGAACCGGGCCTATTGATTAAAGAGCTTCAACCCCTGGCTGCAGCCTATTACGAATTGCGTGCCGGTGCCGGGCGGGCCACTCCATGAGCACCGACGGAATCGGTCGACTCCTGCCATGAAAACTCAAGCTCCCCTCCCGCTTTTCGCCGCCGTGATCCTCGTTGCCGCCGTATCGGTGGCTTCCGCGCAGGAAAACGTGCCGGGGCAATTGCGCAGTTTTCTCGGCTGGATGCCGATGCAGCCGGTTACGGCGGGCGGCCAACTCCTGCTCGACATGCATCGCTTTTACTTCGCCAAACCGGGCGTGGGCGAAGAATTGGTTTTGCCCGAACCGGATGCGGACCGCTTCACCGTGAGCTTCAACAAGGCCACCTCCAAGCTGTCGGTGGAGATCGGAAAAAACGCGTCCGGGTTGGTCGAAATTCCCCTCCGGGTCGTCGAGCGGGCCCGCACCCCGGGCGGCCATCTTGGCCGCAAGGACACCGCGAAATCGGTCGAGGACGGTGACGGTGCGGAGCAACCCGTGCTCGAGGGCGTGCTTTTGGTCGGGGTGCAACCGGCCGATGGTTACACCTTTACCTACCGTCCCAACCGGTCGGACGTCGAAAAAATCAACGTGGCGGGGCAGTTCAACGGCTGGAATCCCGAGTCGCATCCGCTGCAGCGTACCGGTGAGAGAGATTACGAGCTGTTCGTGCGTATGCCTCCTGGTCCGCATCCTTACAAGCTGGTGATCGACGGCCAGTGGGTGCTCGATCCGGCCAACCCGGAAAAACTCGATGATAGCACGGGCAACGAGAACTCGGTGGCGAGGGTCGGCGTAACCGACCGAGGGCAGCCACCCGTCGTCTATGCCGCCGACACCGGCGAGGGCCAAGCGGTTTTCCGTATTGTCTCTGGCGGCTCGGACATCACCCAAGTCTCTTCGGTGGTGCAGATGCCCGACGGAACGAGCCGGATCGCGGCGCACGAACGGTCGGACGACACCGTGACGGTGGCGACCGGTGATTGGCCGGCGGGAGGGTGGGTGCGCGTGGTGGTGGCCGACGCCAAAGGCAACGTAAGCAATGCCGCGCGAGTCCCGGTCAAAGTATCCGACACGTTCCAGTGGCAGGACGGCATCATCTACTACGCCTTCACCGACCGCTTCGCCAATGGTGACGCGAGCAACGACCGGCCGGTTGACGATGAGCGAGTCCTGCCCCCAGCCAACTACCAAGGCGGAGACTTTCAAGGCATCCGCCAAAAGATCGACGAAGGTTACTTTGATAAACTCGGGATTAATATCCTCTGGCTCGCACCCCTCAACCGCAATCCCGACGGCGCTTGGCAGGAATATCTGGAGCCGTACCGTTTCTACACGGGTTACCACGGCTACTGGCCCGTCTCGCATACCGAGGTCGAGCCGCGTTTCGGCGGTGATGGCGCCCTGACCGAAATGATATCCGTGGCGCACGGCAATGGCATGTTCATCATCGCCGACCTCGTGCTCAAGCATGTCCACCTCGACCATCCGCTTTGGAAGGAACAGCCCGGGCTGTTTGGTTCGCTGGAATTGCCGGACGGATCGAAAAACTTGCGCCTTTGGGACGACCAGCAATTCACCACATGGTTCGAGGAGTGGTTGCCCGGCTTCGATTTCGACAATCCGCAAGCGGTAAAATTCCTGATCAGCAACGCCATCGATTTCGCCGTCCGCTTCAAGCTCGACGGCTACCGTCTCGACGCGGTGAAGCATATCAAACGCTCTTTCTGGTGGCGCTACCGCACCGCCCTGCGCAGTGCGGTCGATCCCACCCGGAAAATTCCGCTCTACAATGTCGGCGAAACTTTCATGGATCGCGAGGGGATCATGAGTTTTGTCGGACCCAACATGCTGGACGGGCAGTTTGATTTCCCGCTTTACGACACGATCATAGAGGTCTTCGCCCAGCAGCGTTCGGGGATGGACGATTTGGAGCGGTCGTTGTCCAAGTCCGAGTCCATCTACGGCAAGGAGACGCTGATGTCTCCGTTGCTCGGCAACCACGACAAGGCCCGCTTCATGGCCTATGCCGACGGCGACCTGCCCGATCCGGAAATCAGCGACGAGGAAGAGGTCGGTTGGACCAAGCCCCCCCGGGTCGACAATGCGGCAGCTTACGAGAAGCTCAAACTCGGCTTGACGTTCGTCTTGTCCATCGACGGAGTGCCGATGATTTACTACGGAGACGAGATCGGTATGACCGGCGCGGGGGATCCGGACAATCGTCGGATGATGCCGTGGGACAGCACCTTGACCGCGGAGGAGAATTCGGTGCGCGAGCACCTTGGCAAGGTGGCAGCGGTGCGACGCACGCATCCTGCCTTGCGTTACGGAAGCCGCCGGCCGCTGGTCGCTGAGGGTGACCGCTATGCCTTCGTGCGCGCGCACCTCGGAGACACGGTGCTGGCCGTGTGGAACCGCGGGGACACGCTCACGGAGTTCGTTCTTGCGCCGGGCCCGGAAATGCCGGACGGCATGTACCAAGATGCGCTCTCGGGGCAGGTCATTGAAGTGAAAGACGGCCGGGCAGCTTTCCGGCTCGAGCCCATGAAATCGGCCTTGTTTATCGCCAAGGATGCCTGATTCCTGACCCGGACTGGCTCAGCGGGAAAGCCCGGCCGGTAGCGTCAGCCCGGTAGGTGCTTCCAGACGAAGATAAAAAGACCGGCGAGAAGCAGGCAGAGGAGCAGGAATTTGATCTGGGCCAGACGCGCGTCTGTTTTACGGCGGCGGGTATTGCGCTGCGGCGCCCGCGCTGTGCCGCCCCGGAAGGTGTGCTCCTGCGGACGGGGCAGGCTGATTGCGGCGGCCACGTTGTTGAGGCGCACCTTGCGCTCGGGGGCGGGCTTGACCGGAGGCGCCGTCTTTGGCTTCCGGCGCAGGGCTTTTTCGGCATCAGCCAACTCACGCAGGGTCCGGTCGTATTGCTCCTGCACCAGCTGGGCTTGCTCGGATAAGGGGTTCGAGGGACGGCGCGCCATGGGTGCGTCAGTTGGCCGATCCGAGTTGGATGAACCAAAGGAACAAGCCGAGCAACCCGAGGGCAAACAGCGGCAAGGTGAAGGCGAAGCCGGCCATCAACCAGTAGCTGAAACTGTACCTGCCGCCATCGCCGCCTTCGAACGGGCTGGCGGAGGAGGTGCCTTCATCCGCACCGACCTGGGCCTGCGCTTTGGTGTAAACCGAGCGCGCGTCCTCGACAGCACCGAGGGCTTGGGAAAGTTCTTTGTTCAGCTCGGCCGCCGCCCAGTCCTTCGGGTTGATCGCCTCCAACTCGTGCAGGTAAGTGGTGAAACTTTCCTGCACATTTTTCAGAATCTCGAGGCGTTTGAGCGTATGGTCCGTCTCCCGTTGGACGTGCACGAGGGAGGAAGTGAATTTGTCGACCATTTCCGAGCGTCCCTGGTCGAATTGATCCTGACGCCGGCTGAGTTCCTCGAGCTTTGCCTTCTCGCGCTCGAGTTGTTCGGCCTGTCGTTTGAGGGCTTGGAGGCGGTCCTGCGCCTGCGCTACTTGGTCATCCAATTGTTCGACCGATGAGGCGGAAGCTGGTCTGTCTTCATCGAGGTCGAGGAAATCGTTGCGGGTTGATTGGTGTTCGGCCATAAATCGGTCTCCGACCGGAAGGTAGATTTTTCGCGCCCGCGGTGGCGAGAAAAAATTGGTCAGCGACCCGGAGCCATTTCGAGGAGATGGCCTTTAAGGTAGGAGGATTCGGGAAGGCCGAGGACGACTGGGTGGTCTGCGCGTTGGGCGTAAGTGGCGCGGAGCCGGGCGGTTTTCTTCGCGTCGATCATGGCATCGCGGATGACATCCAGGAAGACGGTGTCGCTGACGTGGTGGGAACAGCAGAAGGTGGCGAGGAGGCCGCCGTTGTCGAGAAGTTGGGCCGCGCGCAGGTGGATTTCCTTGTAGCCGCGGAGGGCGTCGTTCAGGCGGGCGCGGTCGCGGGTGAAACTCGGCGGGTCGAGGATGATGAGGTCGTAGCGGTCGCCGCGGGCTACGGCGGCTTTGAGCCAATCGAAAACGTTTGTTTCTAAAACATTGAGGCGCACGTGGTTGCGATTCCCGTTGGCTTCAATGGCGGCGCAGGCCTGGCCGGAGATGTCGAGGGCGGTGACCTCGCTTGCGCCGCCCAGAGCGCAGGCGAGGGCGAAACCGCCCTGATTGCTGAAGCAGTCGAGAACGCGTTTGCCCCGGGCCTGCTGGGCAACGAGGGCATAGTTGGCGCCTTGGTCCAGGTAGAGGCCGGTTTTCTGTCCCCCGGGGAGGTCGATACCGAAATTCACGCCGCCGAGGGTGACTTCGAAGGGTGCAGGTGCCTGGCCACGGAGGATTCCGACGTGCGGTTCCAGGCCCTCGGCCTGGCGGACGGGAGCGTCATTGCGTTCGATAAGGCAGACCGGCTGGAGAATTTCTTCGATCGCGTCGGCGATGAGTTCTTTGCGCTGGTCCATGGCGAGGGTCAGCGTTTGCAGGACCGCGCAGTCGCCATAGCGGTCGAGAACAAGGCCGGGCAGTCCGTCGCTTTCGCTCCAGACCTCGCGGCGGGCACGCGGGTCGAGTCCGAGCTTGTCGCGGTATTCCGAGGCCATGGTGATGCGGCGGCGGAAGAAGTCGGGATCGAGGTCTTGACGCTGGCGCGAAAAGCGGCGGGCAGGGATTTTCGAGCGGCTGTTGTAAATGGCGCTGCCGAGAAAGCGGTCGCGTTGGTCTTTGAGGCCGACAACCGCGCCGTCTTCGGGTTTGCCGGTGACCTTGAGGACTTCGTTGTCGTGGACCCAATCGTGCCCGTGGAAGACGCGTGCGCGGGGGCGGACAATGATCGTTGCCATGGGGTTAGGATGGGAGCCACGCTGCCCGCCATTCACGTCTGGTCGTCACGGGTAGGGTGCCCATTCAGTAGTCGAGGATGGCCTCGGGACTGACGAGGGTGGCAGCGTGGCCGGGTTTTTCAGGGTATTCAAAAATGCGACCCTCGTAGTTGCGCAGGACAACTTTTTCTTTGTCGTGGTAGACAACGTAGCCGGGGCTGACCGGCACTTTTCCGCCACCGCCGGGGGCGTCGATGACATACTGAGGTACGGCGTAGCCGGTGGTGTGCCCGCGCAGGGATTCGATGATTTCCAGGCCTTTGGACACGCTAGTGCGCAGGTGGGCGGAGCCGTGGATGAGGTCGCACTGATAGAGATAGTAGGGGCGCACGCGACAGCGGAGGAGCTTGTGGATGAGGGCGCGCATGGTGTCCGGGTTGTCGTTGACCCCGGCGAGAAGGACGCTTTGGTTACCGAGCGGGATACCTGCGTCGGCGAGGCGTCCGAGTGCGTCGCGCACTTCGGTGGTGAGTTCGCGCGGGTGGTTCACGTGCACGCTCATCCAGAGGGGATGGAATTCTTTGAGCATGGCGCAGAGTTCGGGGGTGATGCGCTGGGGGAGGAAAATGGGAACGCGGGAGCCGATGCGGAGGAACTCGATGTGCGGGATGGCGCGGAGGCGGGTGAGGATGGCGCGAAGTTTGGCATCGGAGAGGAGGAGGGCGTCGCCGCCGGAGAGAAGGACGTCGCGGACTTCGGTGTGCTGGCCGAGGTAGGCGTAGATTTCCTCGAAATCGGTCTCGAGCTCCTGTTCGCCGACCCCGCTGACCATGCGGCTGCGCGTGCAGTAGCGGCAGTAACTGGCGCAGCGGTCGGTGACGAGGAAGAGGACGCGGTCGGGGTAACGGTGGACCAGACCGGGAACCGGCATATGACCGTCCTCACCGCAAGGGTCGGCCATTTCGCCGGGGGTGATGACCGCTTCGCCGGCCAGCGGGATGACTTGGCGGCGGATCGGGCAGTCGGGGTTGTCCGGCTCAATGAGATTGAAATAGTGCGGGGTGACGCCGAAGGCGAGTTTGTGGGCGGTGAGGAGGAGTCCTTCGCGTTCGGTGGGGGTCAGACGGAGGTGTTTTTCGGCCTGGGCGAGGGTGCTGACGCGTTGACGTAGTTGCCAGCGCCAGTCGCTCCATTCGGCTTCGGTCGCATCGGGCCAGTAACCGGGAGCGTGGGAGCGGAAGTCGCGCAGGGTGGCGGAGCGAATCGATTTGTCTCCAGAGTCGGCAACGCTACCGAGGGGAGCGGATTGGGTAGTCACCAGCGGGATGCCCGTGGCGCCGTGCGGGGTCGAGGAGATGGAGGTGTCAGTCATGGGGAGAACGGTGGCATATTTCTGACTGCTCAGGCTTTGACCCGTTCAATATGCGCTCCTATGTCGTTGAGTTTGTCGTCGATGTGCTCGTAGCCGCGATCGATGTGGTAGACACGATTGACCTCGGTGATCCCGTCGGCCTGCAGGCCGGCAAGGAGCAGTGCGGCGGAGGCGCGGAGGTCACTGGCCATGACGGGAGCACCGCTCAATGTGCCGTTGCCGGTGATGAAGGCAGTCGGTGCTTCGAGGCGGATTTGCGCGCCCATGCGGGCGAGTTCTGCCACGTGCATGAAACGCTGCGGGAAAATATGGTCGGTGATGACGCTCTCGCCCGGAGCGCGGACGAGCAGGGCACACATCTGGGCCTGCATGTCGGTGGGAAATCCGGGATAAGGACTGGTCTCCAAATGGAGCGGACGGAGCCCGCCGTTCGGCGAAACAGTGATGCTGCGCTCACCGGTTTCGATGGTGAATCCCGCGGCGCGCAGGGGTTCGACGACAGACTCGAGGTGGTCGGGGCGCACGTGGTTCACCGTGACCTTTCCTCCGGTGATAGCGCCAGCGACAAGCATGGTGCCGGCTTCGATGCGGTCGGGGATTACCGTGTAGTCGGCGCCGCTGAGTTCTTTGACCCCTTCGATGGTGATCTGGCTCGTGCCGGCCCCCGTGATCTTGGCGCCGAGTGCGTTGAGAAAGTTAGCCAGATCGACTACTTCCGGCTCTTCGGCGGCATTCTCGATGATGGTGGTTCCCTCGGCCAAAACGGCAGCCATCATGATATTGTCTGTCCCGAGTACGGTGGTTCCGTATTTGCCGCTCATGTTCACCTTGGCACCCGAGAGGCGCGGGGCGAGAACCTTGACATTGCCGCCGGTGACGCGCACCGCGGCGCCAAGGGCTTCAAAGCCGCGCAGGTGAAGATCGATCGGGCGGTCGCCGATCACGCAACCGCCGGGGAGGGAGACACAGGCTTCGTGTTCGCGCCCGAGGAGCGGACCGAGCACGCAAACCGAAGCGCGCATTTTGCGAACGAGTTCATAAGGCGCTTCGGTGCGGATTTTTTCTGCCTTGATGATAACCGTGCCGCTGGCGCGTTCCACTTCGCAGCCGAGCGAGCTAAGGATGGTCAGCATGTAGTGGATGTCGCTGAGGTCGGGGACGCCACGGATGACGCAGCGCTCGCGCGTGAGGAGGGCGGCAGCGAGGATGGGGAGGGCGGAATTCTTCGATCCGCTGATGCGCACCGTGCCGTTCAGCTTTCGACCGCCGTGAACGAGAATTTTATCCATGGAAACCAACCGCGAACCGCGGCACATTTTCATAATCGGGACGGACAGAAATGTCCCGAAATTTGCGCGCTGTCAGTAGGGTGTTAACTGCATTTGCCTGTCCGGCGCCGATTTCGAGGAGCAGGGCGCCGCCAGGTGACAGGTGCGCAGGAGCGACCTCGATGAGGCGGCGGATGAGCTCGAGGCCGTCGGCGCCACCATCGAGTGCGGAGGCGGGATCGTGCCGGACTTCGGCCGAGAGGGTGGCGATTTTCGCCGTCGGGATGTAGGGGAGGTTGGCCACGATCAGGTCAAATGCGGTGTCGCCCGTCGGGAGGAGGTCGACTTGGGTGAAACGGACGCGGTCAGCGATGTTGTGGCGGGCGGCGTTGTCCGAGGCAAGGGCCAAGGCGTCCGGCCAGAGATCGGTGGCCTGGATTTCCGCGGCGGGAAGTTCGAGGGCCAGGGTCAGGGCGATGACTCCGCTCCCGGTGCCGAGGTCGAGGATCTTGGCTGCCGGGTGTGCCTTGCTGATTTCGAGGGCGAGTTCGACGAGTTGTTCGGTTTCGGGGCGGGGGATCAGCGCGCGTTGATCGCAGCCGAAGGTGCGTCCGTGGAACTCGGCGGTGCCGAGGATGTGCTGGAGGGGTTCGCGGGTGCCGCGGCGTTTGACCGTCTCGCGCAACGGGGCGCGTTCGGTCTCGGTCAGGGCGCGGTCGAATTGGAGGTAGAGTTCCATGCGTTTGAGGCCGAGGGCGTGCGCGAGCAGGTGCTCGGCATTGAGGCGCGGGTGTTCCACGCCGCGGTCGGCGAGGTAGCGCTCGCTGGCGCGGAGAACCTCGAGGAGCGGGAGGGTGTCAGGCATGGTCAAGGGCAGCAGGCCGCCGGGACTAGCGGGCCGTGGCTGAAAAAATTATTTTCGGAATGGCGGCCGGACCAACCGCTTGCTCCATGTTCGGAAATTTTTTGCACGGCGGCTTACGCGAGGCCGGCTTCGGCGAAGCGGTCTTCCATGTCGCGTTGCTGCAGAGCGCCGACCATTTCGTCGAGGTCGCCCTCGATCACGTGGTCGAGGTTGTAAAGGGTGAGGCCGATGCGGTGGTCGGTGATGCGGTTCTGCGGGAAGTTATAGGTGCGGATTTTTTCCTCGCGTCCGGCGCGTCCGATCAAGCTTCGGCGGTGGGCGGAATACTTGGCTTCTTCCTCGTTGCGTTTGTCCTCGAGGAGACGGGTGCGGAGGATTTCCAGAGCGGCGGCTTTGTTTTTTTGCTGCGAGCGTCCGTCCTGGCAGCGGACAATTTTCCCGGTGGGGATGTGGAGAATCTGGACAGCGGAGTCGGTCGTATTGACTCCTTGTCCGCCGGGTCCGCCGGAGCGGCAGACCTCGATACGGAGGTCTTGCGGGCGCAGTTCGATATCGACTTCCTGGGCTTCGGGCAGAACGGCCACGGTGGCGGTGGAGGTGTGGATGCGGCCCTGCGCTTCGGTGGCGGGCACGCGTTGCACGCGGTGGACCCCGCTCTCGTAGCGCAGGCGGCGGAAGACGGCGTCACCGATCACTTTGAAGACGACTTCTTTGAAACCGCCGAGGCCGGAGGGACTGGAATCGACGGACTCGAGTTTGAGTCCCTGCGCTTCGGCGTAGCGCTGATACATGCGGTAGAGGTCGGCGGCGAAAAGGGCGGCCTCATCGCCACCGGTGCCGGCGCGAATTTCGACGATGGCATTGCGGTCCTCGCTTTCGTCCGGTGGAAGCAGGGCGAATTGGATGTCGCGGTCGAGGACGGCGAGGCGTGCTTCGATCTGCGGGATTTCGGCGGCGGCGAGTTCGGCCATTTCGGGATCGGTGCTGCTGGCGAGTTCGCTGTTTTCTTTCAGCTGGGTGCGCAGGCTTCGCACTTCGTCTTGGGCGGCGGCGAGTTCCTTGAGCCGGGCTTGTTCGCGCATGACGTCGCGCGCTTTGGCGGGGTCGGCGAAGAAGTCGCCGGAGGAGACGAGTTGGTCCAACTCGGCCAGACGCTCACGTTTTTTGGCGATGAGCGGCGCGAGATCCATAAAACGAAAAACGGCGACCGGCCGCGGGGCGGCGCGATCACCGTATGAGCAACAAACCAACTAAGCTTTTGGGGCGCGGGTGGATTTGACCGTGCCGTAGCGGCGGGTGAATTTCTCGACGCGACCGGCGGTGTCGATGAACTTCTGTTCGCCGGTAAAGAAAGGATGGCAGGCCGCGCAGATGCCGATCTTGATGTTCCGGCGGGTCGATCGGGTGTGGTAAACGGCCCCGCAGGTGCAGGTGATCGTCGTTTCGGCGTATTCAGGATGGAGACCGGCTTTCATGGAAGAACTGGTCAAAGTAGCGCCCGAGGGAGCCGGTTGGCAAGAAAAAGCCGCCCGCTTGCCCCGGTGGGTCTGCCGCAGGCAGGATGGGGGCGATGGCTTCTGAAAATTCGGCACCGGTTGACGGGCTATCCGGCTTGGTCGAGCGAATCACCTTCCACAATGAGGACACCGGCTTCGCGGTGCTCAAGGTGAAAATGAAAGGCCGGCGCGACCTGGTGCCGGTGGTCGGTGTGGTCGCGGCGGTCTCGCCCGGCGAATGGATCACGGCGGAGGGGCGGTGGGAGCGGAGTCGCGACCACGGAATGCAACTGCGCGCGACGGATATCCGTTGCCACGCCCCGACCTCCCTCGAGGGCATTGAAAAATATCTCGGCAGCGGACTGATCCGCGGGATCGGACCGGTTTACGCGAAAAAGATGGTGGCGAAATTCGGGGAGAAAATTTTCGAGATCATCGAAAATTCCTCGGCGCGCTTGGAAGATGTGGAGGGGATCGGATCGGGGCGGCGGCAACAAATCAAGGCGGCTTGGGCCGAGCAGCGGGTCGTGCGGGACATTATGGTTTTCCTGCACAGCCACGGGATCAGCACGAGTCGTGCGCTCCGGGTCTTTAAGCTCTACGGGGAGGATGCCATCGTGCGCGTACGGGCCAATCCTTACCTGCTGGCGCGGGATATCCCGGGCATCGGATTTAAATCGGCGGACGCGGTCGGCGCAAAACTCGGATTCGGTCATGATTCCATCTTGCGGGCCAGGGGCGGGTTGCAACACGTGTTGTCCGAGGCCACGGCTGAAGGGCACACCGCGTTACCGCGGGCGGCACTGCTCTCGACGGCCGGGCAATTGCTCGGCGTTGATGAAGGCATCGTGGTTGGTGCCCTCGACCGGGAGGTGGCAGACGGGCATTTGACCGTCGAGGAAATCGCCGGCGACTCCATGGTTTTCCTGCCTGCCTTGCGCGCGGCGGAGGAGACGATTGCCGAGACGGTGCGAAGATTGTCCGCCCAGCCGCCGAAGTATCCGGAGATCGAATTCGAAAAAGCGCTCGGCTGGGTGCAGCAAAAAACCGGCAAGACGCTTTCGCCGAGCCAGGTGGACGCGCTGCGGCAGGTGCTTGGCTCGCGCGTAGTCGTGGTCACCGGAGGTCCGGGCGTGGGCAAGACCACCTTGCTCGACAGCTTGTTGAAGATTCTCGCGGCCAAGCGGGTGAGGTTCCTCCTCTGCGCGCCGACCGGACGCGCGGCCAAGCGGATGGGTGAATCGACGGGGTGTGCGGCCCAGACCATCCACCGGTTGCTTGAAATATTGCCGTCCGGCGGATTCAAGCGCGGGAAGCGCCACCCGCTCGATACGGACCTCGTGGTGGTCGACGAATTTTCCATGGTCGACGTCCCGCTGATGGCGGCCTTGTGCCGTGCCCTTCCGTCCCACGGTTCCCTTGTCCTGGTCGGCGATCCGGACCAGTTGCCCAGCGTGGGCCCGGGGTCCATTTTGTCCGACCTGCTGGCCAGCGGCGCCGTGCCCTCGGTGCGCCTGACGGAGATTTTCCGCCAAGCCGAAGCGAGCCGCATTGTACGGGCCGCGCATGATATCCGGCACGGGCGGGTGCCGGAGGAGGCGGGTGAAAAGAACACGGACTTTGCCTTCCTGCCCCGGGAAGAACCGGAAGAAATCGCCAAGCTGGTGGTTCGTCTCGTGCGGGATGAAATTCCGCGGCGGCTCGGGCTGGACGCGGTCCGCGATATCCAAGTGCTGGCGCCGATGCACCGCGGGAGCTTGGGGATCCGGGAACTGAACACGGCGCTGCAGGCGGCGCTCAATCCGCCGCATCCGGACCGCGCGGAAGTCGAGCGCTTCGGCACGAAATTCCGGGCGGGAGACAAAGTGCTGCAGACGCGGAACAACTATGACAAAGAGGTGTTCAATGGTGATATCGGGAGGATTACGTCAATCGACGGGGACCAGCGTCAGGTGTGCATCGAGTTCGATGGACGCCCGACGGTCTACGAGTTCAACGAACTCGACGAGGTCGAGCCCGCCTACGCCATTAGCATCCACAAGAGCCAAGGGTCCGAATTCCCCGCGGTGGTCATCCCCTTGGCCATGCAGCACTTCCTCCTTCTCCAGCGCAACCTCCTCTACACCGGGATCACGCGCGGCAAGCGGCTCGTGGTGGTGGCGGGACAGCGCAAAGCCCTGGCCACGGCGGTGCGGCAGAATGACACGCGCCACCGGCACGGAGGACTGGGTTTTCGGCTGCGGCAGATTACAACCTAAGGAAGATCGCAGCGCAGGATTTCTATTGGCTGGCCATGCAGCATCGTACGCTCGAGTGAATGGAAATCATGGAGCCGGAGCAGTCCGGCGGCCGACTCGGTGAAGACGTAAAGTTCGCCCACGCCGGCATCCGCCGCGAACTGCGTGGCCGCCTTGATCAATCGGCCTGCGTGTCCGCGCCCGCGGAATTCCGGAAAGACGTAGAGACTCCCCAGCCAAGGGTCCAAGTCCGGGCGCGCCTCGCAGTCCCCGTAGAGCAGGCTGACCGACCCTGCGACTTGTTCGTCTTCCCGCAGGACAAGGGTGGCCGGCAGGGAGCCATCCGTTTTCTGAGGTCGGAATTCGGCCAGCGCCTTCGACTTGTCCCAGTTCGTGTAAAGATGACCCCAAGCGGCGGCATGCCGACTTGCCAAGTCTTCGGTCAGCGGGTCCCGGCCATCGAGCAAGGTGATCGAAACCTGAGGCATCTCTCCGGCACCTCAGGGGATCGTGGTCACGAGCACCGAGCAGTTGCCTCTTGCGGGACCGGCCGGCGGGGCTTCCACTGCCGGAAGGAGGAAAAAGTCGCCCGCGGAGAAGGTGCGTCCGCCGCACAAGGCGCTTCCGCCCACCACGGTGATCAGCGCAAAGTCACCGGCCGGCCGAAGGTCTTCCGGTGCAGAGAGGTTTTTTTTCTCGACGCGGAAATGGTCACAGTCCGCGATGACACCCGTTTCGGTGTGTGCGAGGGACGGGGTGAAGTCGTTGAAGTCCGTGGAGAGCAGCGATTCCGCAAGGTGCAGATCCCTGGGTTTGCCGTCGAGGCCCATGCGGTTCCAATCGAAGACGCGGTAAGTCGTGTCGCTGTTCTGCTGGATTTCGACGATAAGGTTTCCTTCGCCGATGGCGTGGAGGCGTCCGCTCGGAATAAAAATGCTGTCGCCCTCCCGGGTGGGGAGGACGTGGAGGCATTCTTCAATTTCACCGCGCCCGAGTTTTTCCTCGAAGGCCGCACGCGTTGTTCCGGCCGACAAACCGGCATAGATGCGGCTACCCGGGTCGCACGCCAAGAAATACCACATCTCGGTCTTCGGCTCCCCTTGGAGTTGCGGTGCGACCGCGGCGGGTGGGTGAACTTGGACCGAAAGGCGGTCGCGCGCATCGAGCAGTTTGCAAAGCAGGGGGAAGCGGGGCCCTGAGTGTTGATGGCATGCACCGAAAATTTCCGTGCGATGATTGGTCCACAGATCATGGAGGGTTTTGCCGTGCAGTGGTCCTTCCGCGACGACGCTTTGCACCTCAGGGCGGTCGACCAATTCCCACGCCTCGCCGACCAGTTGCGAACCGGGCAGGGAGCGTCCGAGGCGGGTGGCGAGGGTCCGGCCGCCCCAGATGCGTTCTTGGTAAAGGGGGGCAAAGGTGATGGGACTCATGAGACGAATGGGACTTACGGTTTTTGGGCGGTGTAGATGGTGACGATGCCCGCGGCAAGAGGGAGAGCTTGCGCGTTGTGAAAATTGTTTTCTGTCATGAGGCGACACATGGCTTGGCCGGAAGGGAAGGCCTCGATCGATTCGCCGAGGTATTCGTAGCCGGCGCGCTGCCCGGTGATGAAGCCGGCAAAAACCGGCAACACGCGGTGCAGATAGAACCGGTAGAGCGCAGCGAAGGGGGGGTGCGGCAGGGAGAAGTCGAGCAGGAGAAGACGTCCGCCGGGCCGCAGGACACGCGACATTTCCCGCAGCGCGGCCGGCCAGGATTCCATGTTGCGCAGGCCGAAGGCCACGGTGACCGCATCAAAGGATCCGGCCGCGAAGGGGAGTTTGGTGCCGTCGGCGGCAACGAGCGGACGCAATCCTTTTCGCGCGGCGATCTGTAGCATGGGGAGGCAAAAATCAGCCCCGACGACATGCGCCCGCGGGAGCGCCTTCTGCAGGGCCAGCGCGAGGTCACCGCTGCCGGTGGCCAGATCGAGAACCGCACGAGGTTCCCACCGGGCAACCATCCGCACGGACCGCGCCCGCCAGAAGAAATCCAAGCCACCGGAGAGAAGGTGGTTGGCGAGGTCGTAGCGCGCGGCGATGGAACTGAAGATGCCACGTACCTTGGCGGGATTTTGCATCGGTAAAAATGCTCACGAGAGGACTCGAACCTCCACGGGTCACCCCATGCGCTTCTGAGACGCACGCGTCTGCCAGTTCCGCCACGTGAGCAGCTAAGCGGAAGAAAATGCACGCTGCCCATGCGCTTGTCCACCGGGAAGTGCCGCACGGCGGCTTGTCTTGCGCGCTCTGCTCGGCAATCTTGGGGCCATGAAGAAATCCGGCTGCGTCTTGTTGGCCCTGTTCCTCGCTTTGGGCGCGAGTCTCTTTTTTAATCTCATCCTCCTCGCCTTGGTCGGCGCGACCGAGGCGGAAGGCCTGGCTTCGCGCAGCTTCCGGGCGGGACTTGCCGAGACGGTGGTGGAGATCGGGGAAGCGGGGGCCGGCAAGATCGCGGTCATTCCCGTGCAAGGTGTGATTTATACGGATGACACCACGGAATGGGGAACTTCGATGGTCGATGACATCAAAGGAGCCCTGCAAACCGCGTTGGAGGATGACGAGGTGAAGGGCGTGGTTTTGGCCGTTGATTCGCCCGGCGGCGAAGTGACCGCCTCGGATATCATCTACAACGAAGTGCTCAAGGTGCAGAAGGAGAAGCCGGTGGTGGTGGCGATGAGTTCGCTCGGGGCTTCGGGTGCTTACTATCTGGCCTGCGCGGCCGACTGGATTGTGGCCAATCCGACAACCTTCACTGGTAGTATCGGCGTCATTATCCAGTCGCTCAACTACGAAGGCCTCTTCGACAAGGTGGGCCTCGACGCGGTGGTCTTCAAGAGCGGCAAGTTCAAGGATATGCTCAGCGGGTCGCGTCCGCTGACTCCGGAGGAAAGTGCCTACGTCGAGGGGATGGTCCAACAAGTCTACGAGCGATTCCTCGGCATCGTGGCTTCCTCACGCGCCTTGGAGGCGGACCAATTGCGCGACACCTTTGCCGATGGCCGCATTCTGACCGGCAAAGATGCCAAGGAGGCGGGATTGGTCGATCAACTCGGCTACTTGGAAGACGCCTTTGACAAGGCGCGCGCGTTGGCCGCAGCGCCGGACGCGGGAGTGATTCGTTACCAGTCAGGCCTGAACTTCCAGCGCCTTTTGCGTCTGCTGGGTGCCGGCATGGAGTCGAAGGTGGAAGTCCAGCTGACTCCCGGCCCGTCTTTCCGCATGCAGCCCGGGCGCGCCTACCTGCTACCTGAGTTCTACGCGTGGTGAGCGGCCTGTCCCTTTGGGCGGCCCTTGCCGCTCTCGTCTTCTTCACCGCGGCGGGTCTGCGCTACTATCTGCCGCTGGCGCATCGTGTGTTCGTCGCGCAGGGCGGCCGGGTCGAGGACGATTGGGTGCGCGGTCTCGATGGCCTTGTGGCCGCGCTTCTCGCCGTGTGGTTTGCTCTTCTGGGCTATGAATCGCTGACGGCAACCGGTGAGGAGACACTGGATTTCGGTCACGTGGTCAGCGGGGCGGCAGTCTACGCGTCTATGGTCATTTTTCTGATCGGTTTGTTCGTCCACCGGAATATCTCGCCTGCCGGCGTATTCGGGATCGGCGGGGAAAAGTTTTTTCCGGTGCTCGGTAGATCGCTTCTCGCCCTGGGCGCTGCGTATCCGGTCCTCATGCTGGTACAGGCTATGGTCTACGGTGTCTCCGGCGGCGACCTGAACCCGCAGGAAGTGGTTCGGTTTTTGCAAAACGCGGACTCGCCGCGCGATCGTTGGGGGGTGATGGCAATGGCCATTATGGTCGCACCGGTGGCGGAGGAAGTTATTTTCCGCGGTTACCTTTATCCCATCGGCAAACGCTATGTCGGTCCGTTTTTCTCCATGGTCCTGACCAGCCTTCTCTTTGCCGCGCTGCACGGGCATGCCGCCTCGCTGCCGGCCCTCTTCACTCTCGCGATGTGTCTCGGGCTTGCTTACGAAAAGACCGGCACCTTGCTCGTACCCATGATCATGCACGCGGTCTTCAATGCCGTGTCGGTGGCGGCCATCATGTTTCTCCTGTGAAACGATCTTCCGGAGAGGATGAGTTGGTGGCGCGGTTGCGGCGGCTGCTCCCGGCAACTTCGGACGCAGTGCATGCTGGAATCGGCGACGACTGCGCCGCCGTGACCGGCGGCAAGCGGGGGGTTCTTCTCTTGCTCAAGACCGACTGTGTGGTCGAGGGACGGCATTTTCTGGCCAGCGATGCGTCCTCTGCCGTCGGCTGGAAAGCGGCCTGCCGGGCCGTGAGCGATATTGCAGCCTGTGGCGGTGAATCGCGTTTCGCCCTCGTGACCTGTGTACTGCAACACGCGCAAACCGGTCGCTGGCTGGAGGGTCTTTACCGGGGTCTGAGCCGTGCCGCGCGCGCGTACCAGTTCGAAATTGTCGGCGGCGAGTTGGCGCGCACCGAGGGTCCGGCCATGATCAGTGTGGCCATGACCGGCGAGGTGTTGCGGCGCAAATTCGTGCCGCGCGGGGGCGGTCGTCCCGGGGATCTTCTTTATGTAACCGGTGTCCTCGGGGGATCGATGCGCTCGGGTTGGCACTTGCGCTTCACGCCGAGGGTCGCTGAGGCCGGATGGCTGACGGAACATTTCCAGCCCCGCGCCATGATGGATGTGAGTGACGGCTTGGCCGCCGATCTGCCGAGGTTGGCCGCCGCGAGCGGCACGGGCTTTGTGCTCGATCCGTCCTGTGTGCCCCGCCGCCGCGGGGCTTCGGTGCGGCAGGCTTTGGGGGAGGGGGAGGACTTCGAACTACTTTTCGCGGTCGCTCCGAGCCGGGCGATGCGTCTCGCGACCGCGTGGCGCAAACAGTTTCCCTCGGTGAAGCTCTCCCGGATCGGCCGCTTGGCCCCCGCCGGAACGGCAGAGGGGCTGGAACTGGCCAGCGGGTTTGATCACTTCGCGCTGTGAAAGTGGCAGCCTTCATTTTTGATATCGGCAACGTGCTGGTGCATTTCCGTCCGGGGCAGGCGGAAGCAGCCCTGGCCCGGCTCGGGGTTTCCGCTGTGCCCGATCAGGGCGTGCTGCGTGACCTCGGACTGCGCTACGAGCGGGGGGCTTTGGACCGCGTCGGGTTTTTGTCCGCCTTGCGGGATATCCTCGGTCATGCCGGGCCCGACGAAGATTTGACGCGGGCCTGGCAGGAAATTTTCGAGCCCAACCGGCCGATGTGGCGTCTGGTCGAGGCATTGCACGGCCATTACCCGCTTTATTTGCTCTCCAACACGAACTGTCTGCACCACGAATATCTCACGCGAGAATACGGGGTTTTCGAAAAATTTGCCGGCGGGGTATTTTCTTACCGGGCTAAGTTGATGAAACCGGAACCAGAAATCTTCACCTTGGCCATCCGCCAGTTCGGCGTGGAAGCCGGGGCGACGGTTTACCTTGATGACTTGCCGGCCAATGTCGAAGCCGCCCGCGCCGCGGGACTGCGGGCTTTTCAATACCATCCGGACGCCCATGCCGATTGCCTGGCCACCCTGTGTGCGCATGGTGTGCAATGCGTTTGACTTGCCGTTCGGCGCGCATCTACGCTCCCGCGCAGTGAAAGAGTCGTACGCGCAGCTCGAGGAAATTTACCACCGCCCGTTTTTCGACCTTATCGCGGAAGCCCGCCTGGTCCACCAGCGCCATTGGCCGGGACGCGAAGTGCAGCTCTGCACGCTGCTCAGCATCAAGACAGGGGCGTGCAGCGAAGATTGTGGATACTGCTCACAGAGCGCGCATCACAACACCGACCTAAAGCCGCAGCCGCTCATGAGCACGGAGGAAATCCTGCCCCATGCGCGGGCCGCGAAAGAAAACGGATCGACCCGTTTTTGCATGGGCGCGGCCTGGAAAGGGGTTCGCCCGGGCGATCGTCGTTTTGAATCCGTGCTCGAGACGGTGCGCGAGGTCAGCAAGCTGGGGATGGAGGTTTGCGTGACGCTTGGCCAGCTGGGTGACGATGCGGCTCGTCAGCTCAAGGAGGCGGGTGTCACTGCCTACAACCACAATATCGACACGTCGCCGGAGTATTATCCGGAAATTGTCAGCACCCACACGTTTCAAGACCGCCTTAACACCATCGGCTCGGTGCAGCGCGCCGGAATGCAGGTTTGTTGCGGGGGGATCCTTGGCATGGGCGAAGCGGTGAAGGACCGTCTGCGCATGCTTGAGGTCCTCGCCGGATTCGACCCACCTCCCGAGAGCGTGCCGATCAATTGCCTGGTCGCGATCGAAGGCACACCGCTGGAGGCCGCGCAGCCGGTGGACATCTTTGAATTGGTCCGCCTGATCGCCACCGCGCGCCTTGTTTTGCCGGTGTCCAAAATCCGCCTTTCGGCCGGGCGCACCTCCCTGACCAAGGAAGGACAGGCCTTCTGCCTCTTCGCCGGGGCGAATTCGATCTTCTACGGGGACAAACTGCTGACCACGCCCAATCCCGGGGAAAACAAGGACCTCGACCTGCTCGAGACCTTGGATCTTTCTCCGCTCGCCCCGCATTCGCCCGCCGGCGTGCCCGTTGCTTAAAGGGCGGCCGGTGTGGCCAGGCGCGGATTCGCTGCGTAAAGCGTGAAGCCGGCGGTTTCGGTGATGTCGAGGTCGACAAGTTGTCCGGTCAAGTTGGTGGATCCTTCGAACACTGCGATCTTGTTGCCGCGCGTGCGGCCGGCCAGTCGAGTTTCGTTGTGGCGGCTGGGGCCGGTGCAGAGCACTTCAAGGGTGCATCCAACGAGGGCTTGGAGCTTGGCCTGCGCGTGCTGGTTGACCACGGAGAGGAGGTCGTGATTGCGGTCTTCTTTCAATTCCTCGGATAGTTGCCCGCCCATGGTGGCGGCGGGGGTGTCTTTGCGCGGGGAGTAACGGAAGACGAAGGCGTTGTCGAAGGAGAGTTCGTCGGTCAGGGCACGGGTCGCGGCATAGTCTTCCTCGGTTTCAGCGGGGAAGCCGACGATGATATCGGTCGTGATGGCGATACCCGGACAATTGGCGCGTAATTTTTGCACCAAGGCGCGGAATTTTTCTGCGGTGTAGCCGCGGTGCATGGCTTTGAGGATGCGGTCGGAGCCGGATTGCAGCGGCAGGTGGACGTGCTCGGCGAGCTTCGGAAGGCGGCCGAAGCAGTCGATGAGGTCTTGGCGGAAGCCGATCGGGTGGGGGGAGGTGAAGCGGAGGCGCTCGAGCCCGTCGACCTCATGGACGGCTTCGAGGAGTTGCACGAACGGACTGCGTCCGTCGAGTTTCGGAAGTTCATGACGACCGTAGAGATTGACGATTTGTCCGAGCAGGGTGACTTCTTTGCAGCCGCGTTCGACCAGTTCGCGTACTTCGCCGACGATGCTGCCGATGCGGCGGCTGCGTTCGGCGCCGCGGGTGTCGGGCACGATGCAGAAGGTGCAGCGCATGTTGCAGCCCTGCATGATGGAGACAAAGGCGCTGGCCGGGACGGTGACGTGATCGCGGATGGTTTCCTGCGAACCGGCTTCCTCCGCGGTATCGACCACGGAAAAACGGAGGTCGTCCATCGAGGTGTCATGGGCCATTTTGCGGCGCAGGATGGTGTCCACATAGTCGGCGACTTTGTGGAATTTCTGCGTGCCGACGACCAGGTCGAGGTGGGGGAGATCGGCAAGGAGGGAGGCGCCGCGGCTCTGGGCCATGCAGCCGAGCAGTCCGTAGACGGTGTGCGGGCGCTTTTTCCGGAGGCGTCCGAGCAGTCCCATTTTGCCGAGGGCCTTTTGTTCCGCCATATCGCGTACGCTGCAGGTATTGAGCAGCACGACGTCGGCTTCTTCGGCTTGACCGGTCGTTTCATAGCCCCGGGCGACCAGCATTTGCGCGACTTGCTCGGAGTCGCGCTCGTTCATCTGGCATCCGTAGGTCTTGAGAAACACCTTGGGCATAAGCGGTAAGAATACTGCTTACCTCGACTGAGGGCCAGAGCGACGAATGACAGGTTTTGACGGCCCGTTTTCTCGGTTGTCTTGGGCTGCATAAGCGCCTTTTCAACGGCTGGCGCGGGTCAAGTCTTCAGTTGGTGGGAGCGAAATTCGGGATGGGCGTGCCACCGAACTCGGAGGCCATCCGGGCGATGGCACCGGTGAAGGCGGCGTTGTAGTCGATGGCGACTTCGTTGCTGATATAATCGGTTCGGTCGTCGCGGTAAGCACTGTCGCTGGCTGCATTGGGGCCGCCAACCAGAGCGCCGTAGAGAACAAATCGGTTTTCAGCGGGCAGGTTAATGTTGTTGGATGTCGAGCCGTGGGCCGCGCGGTGATGGGGATTGCGCGGTGAGTTGTTGCCAAAGCCGACGACATAGCTGCGGCTTTGCGGATTGGCGCCGAGCATGTAATCGATCTGTGACTTGGCGAAGTCCCGGTAGCGCGTGCCGTTGTCGCCTACGCGGTCGGCATAAATCCCGGCGAGGAAGGCGGTGTTGGCGGCATAGCGCAGGGAGCCCCACTGGTCGAGCCAGGCAAGGCCTCCGGGAGTGTAAGCGACGCGTGCTCCATTCAGCCCGACGGTCCAGTAGTCGAGCCAGCGCTGGACAAAGCTTTTGTAAATCTGCTTGCCGGTAAGTTGGGCCAAGAGCACGGCGGCGCCGTAAGATTTGTCGTCCCATGAGTGAGTCCAGCGCGCGCCGGCGTTGGCGAACCGCTCGGCGAAGAGTGCTTCCGCCTTGGCCAAGTAGGTCGCGTCCCCGGTGGCGCGGTGAAGCCATGCGGCCGCCCAGATGAGTTCGTCGAAATAACCCGAGTAGGAGTTGTAATAGTTGCGGGCGTCGGGGATGGAGTCGACGTAGCTGCCGCGGTAGGTATCGGCAAAGGTGAAGAGGCTGCGCGCGCGCTCGAGCAGTCGCGTGGCATAGGCGGGGTCATCGTTTTTGAAGAGGATGTGCGCGGCAGCCAAGGCAGCGGCAGCCTCGCCTGCGACTTCGGACCCGGGCTTGGTCGCATCGAGTCGGTAAGACGGCCGGGCCATGGTCATGTTTTCCGGCGGACCCCAGAACGCATGGTCGGCGGCACCATTTCCGACTTGGCCATAAAGGACATTGGGCTGCGGGCTGGCTTTGAGCAGCCAATCGGTACCCCAGCGCACCGCGTCGAGCAGAAACGGGCGCTGTCCGGTTGTGGTGTAGCCCTTGGCGTATTCGATCCCGCCCCACGACATGAGGGTGAGCGTCGCGGCGAAAGGCAGGCCGAACTTCACATGGTCTCCTGCATCGTGGTAGCCACCGGTCAGGTCGAGGCCGACATCGGCACCGTCCCGCAAACCGGAGTCGCCGCGCCATTTGACCCGGAAGTTGGCCGGAAGTCGGCCGGAACGCTGGGCTTCGTAAAAGTAGAGCGATTTTTGCAGCACCTCGCCGTAATTGAACTTTGCGCTCGGGCTCTGCCGGTCGCGGAGGCCGATGATCGCGGTTGCTTTGGCCAGGCTGGCGTTGCTGGCGGTGAGCAGGTCAAAAGCAAAAGTTTCGTATCCTTCGACAGCCAGATCCGCCAAGATGGTGACGAGGACGTTTTTCTGCGTCTCGCCGGGGGCAAAAACCAGCGTGCCGGCAATGGCTTGGTAGTCGGTGCCGCCCCGCGCCGTAAGGTCGCGTGTGGCGTAGGTGACCGAGACAGGACTTGTCGTTGCCGAGTTCAAAGTCATGGAAACTTGGGCCGTCGTGCTGGCGCTGGCTGGTTCGTCCACCGTGAGGTCGGCGATCGAAAGTTGGCGCACGGTCGGGGTTGGCGCAGGCGTGGGCATCGGGGTCGGGGCGGGTGTCGGCGCGGGAGTCACCGTGGTGGTTCCGGAGGAAGCAAAGGCGAATCCGGTGGGCGGGGTGCGCAAGTTGCCCGGTTGCAGGACAAACCCCAACGAAACTTTTCCGCGGGCCGGAATATTGCGGTTCCAAGTGGTGTTGGCGCCGTCAAAGACGACGGATGAAGTGGTCCGGTTGACCACGCGAGCGCTCCAGAT
>CAMBUL010000003.1 GCA_945871065.1 Chthoniobacter flavus
TGGCCAGAATTGCGCGAGGCGGTGAACGAGGTGGTCAAGGGCTACTTCTTTGATGAGCCGCACTCGCAACCGGAGCGCGTGCGCCTCCACTTGGTGCGTGACGAGAGCTTCGCCCTGGCCTGAGGTATGAAACTGCCGAGGGATCTTTCGGGGAGCGCCCTGATCAAGCATCTCTGCAAAAACTGGGACTACCGGATAGTTCACCAAGTCGGCAGTCATGTTATTTTGCAGACGGAGGTTCCCGCGCATCAACGGCTGCCCGTGCCCGAGCACCCTGCGCTGCGCGTGGGGACGCTCAACTCGATCCTAAGACTGGTGGCCAATCACAAAGGTGTCTCGAAAGAAGAGATCCTTGGCGGGCTCTGATCATTGAGCTGGGAAGAGACGGAAAAGCAGCGAAGAAATTGCCGAAAGACTTTCGTCGCCCGAGGGGACGGGGGCCACTTCGGCGACTTTGAGGTCCAAGGCCTCGCGGATCCCGGGAGGAAGGGGCACGGTTCTTCTATTGGAGGCTTGGAGCGCCGCAATACTGCAATGCGGTGCATTGAAAAGCGGCGTCGAGCCGCCGCACTCCAAAAAAGACGCGGCCTGTGCTCAGGGGCGGTTGGTCAGGGTTGGCCGGAGTTGTTCGACGGGGAGGAACTCGATTTCCAGATTTTTGATGCGACGGGTGTAAGGTTTAGTGATGTTGGGGGCGATGACGAGGTTGCGGCCGTGTTGGTAGGACTCGCGGAAGTGTGCGAGGTTGTCTGCTTCGAAGGCATCGGCGTTCCATTTGGTTTCGAGCGCATCGACGCGGCTGCGGGTTTGCGGGATGACGAAATCGATCTCGCGGCCGGATTCGTCGCGCCAGAAATGCAGACGTGGCAGCGGGATGGAGAGCAGTGTGTCCAGCACCAGGTGCTCCCAGAGCTGTCCGCAGTCTTCGGGGCGCAAGCGGTCCCAGCCGCGGGCGTGGCAAATGAAACCGGTGTCGAATCCGTAGATTTTCGGACGGGCCAGCAACTCGCGCCGGCCGCCGCCTGAGAACGGACGCAGCAGACGGACCGCGTGCGTGGCTTGCAGCACTTCGAGCCAGCTCATCACCGTGGGCCGGCTCACGCCGGCGTGTTTGGCCAGGGAGGTAATCTCGGCGAGGCCGCCGCTCTGGCGCAGGATGAGTTCGACGAGCAAAAGGAAGGCATTGCGTTTTTCGACACGGAAAAGCTCCTGCACATCGCGCGCGAAGTAGGAGTCGAGCCATTCGGCGTAGAATTCCCAGTCGGGTGCGGCGGACAACAAGGCCGGGGGCAGACCGCCGTGCAGCAAGCGGACCTTGAGGTCTTGGATACCGAAGGCGGGAAGTTCTTCCACCAGCACGGGCTCGAGAACAACCGAGCGTTTGCGTCCGGTCAGGGTGTCGCGGAATTTGCGGGTCGCGGCCAGCGTGGAGGATCCGGTGGCCAGGATTTTCAATTCAGGAAAGGCATCGGTGGCGATCTTCAGCACGCGGCTGGGGTCGGGTAATTGGTGAACCTCGTCGAGGATCACGAGGGGTTTGCTCACGGCACGGAAGAACGCTTCCGGGTCGGCGAGACGTGCGGCTTCGGCCGGCAGGTCACAGTTGAGGAATTCCGCGTCACCAAGTTCCTTGGCGAGGACGGTTTTCCCAACGCGCCGTACGCCGGCCAGCCAGACCAGAGGGACTTTGCTCCAAGCGGCCGCAAGGCGCTGTTTCCAGAGAGGACGGTCGATCATTGAAAGTTAACTTTACATCTAACGCGGAGAATGTAAAGTCTGCTTTCGTTCCGTGGTGGAGCTGCTGGGGCAAATCGCGGCGGCTGGGGGCGATGGGTGGACTGGGGAAAGCGGCGTCGAGCCGCCGCACTCCAAAAAAAGACGCGCCCCGGTTTCCCGGGGCGCGTGTGATTTCTGACTAGGCGATTAGCTTAGCAGCAGCCGGCAGCGCAGTCGCAGGGGCAGCATTGGCCGCCGCAGTCGGTGCACTTGCAGGCTTCTTTCGCCGTGACCGTGAAGGACAGGGCGAGGACCGCCAGGATTGCGAAGAGGAATTTTTTCATTTTGATATTCTCCGTTGAGGTTTCGTTCCAATGTTCCTTCCGCCAACAGGGGCGGAAGCCGACGCTGAGTGAGCCCTCAGGCTCGCGGCGGGGGAACGGGCGGACGTGAGGTCCGCACGACGTAGGAGTCGTTCTCGAGCTGCGCCGCTGGTGAGCAGCAAGGCGCAAAGACAATGGCCGGGGCAACGGCGGGAAGAATGAAGATGGTGGCTCCGCTGGTCTGACAGGAAAGGGGCGGGCACGGACAAGCAGTGGCACAGCAGTCCGGGTCGGTCTCGCAGCAGACGGAGTCACAGGGTACCGGGCTGGGAGTGGTCGCCGCTGGCACCAGCGGCACAAAGGCCAAACCCAGCAACAGCAGGGATAGTGCGGCCAATCTCACAACTAAAAGTAACCCACTGCGGGATGGTGTCAAACGTCCCCTTATCGGAGAAAGAGCCAGCCGACCACGGCAAGGATCGGCAGGAGAACGGGCAGGGTGTAGCGGAGGATGTAGCCGAAAAAGGAGGGAGTTTTCACTTTGGCATGTTCGGCGATGGCTTTGACCATGAAGTTGGGTCCGTTGCCGATGTAAGTGGCGGCGCCGAAGAAGACGGCACCGAGCGAGATGGCGACAAGGATCGGAACATGCGAAGCGGCAAAGGATGCGACATCGCTGGTCTTGCCCAGATCCAGCCCTTCCTGTCCGAGCGCCGCAGCGAGGAAGGTCAGGTAAGTCGGTGCATTATCCAGCACCGCGGAGAGCACACCGGTGAAGGCGTAGAATTGCAAGGGCGTCTCCACGCCGAGCGTGTCGGAGTGAAGTTGCATGTAGTCCAAGGCGGGAATCATCGTCCCGAAGATACCGAAAAAGAGCCAAGCCACTTCTTTGATCGGATGGAGATTGAAGTGGTTCATCTCGTGGATCTGCTTCGGCGTGGCATACCAGGAACCGAGCGCAGCCGCGCCCATGGCAAGTTCGCGCCACGGTGTTGGCAGGAAAACGGCACCGAGGATGATGCCGATGAAAGCGAAGTTGCTTTTGCCGTCGATCCGGAACTCCTCGTATCCGGTCTCGAGTTCGCGCACCACCTCGGGCGCGCGGCGGAAATTGATCGAATCAATGACGTAAAACGTGGCGAGCAGGGCGCCGACGACAACCAACCAAGGCAGCCAGAGGTGCGCAGTCGTCCAGAAGAACGGAACACCCTTGAGGTATCCGAGGAACAGCGGCGGATCGCCGATCGGGGTCAGTGCGCCGCCGGCATTGCTCACGACGAAAATGAAGAAGACCACGTGGAATGCGGTGACGCGGTATTTGTTCATGCGGATCCACGGGCGGATCATGAGCATGGACGCGCCGGTCGTGCCGATGAAATTTGAAATGACCGCCCCGATCCCGAGAAATACGGTGTTCCGCAGCGGGGTGGCTTCGCCGCGCACGCGGATGTGCACTCCGCCCGCCACAATGAAGAGTGATCCAATGAGTGCGATGAAGCTGATGTATTCGTGGGCGACGTCGAACAGGCGGTCGCGTTCGCCAAGCACGAAGAAGTAGTAGCCCGCAGTGAACAAACCGAGAACGAGGGCTACCTTGGGGTAGTTCTTTTCCCACCAGTGCAGGTTGATGAAAGGCATCAATGCGATGGACAAAAGCATCGCACCGAAGGGAAGGATCATCCACGGACTCGGCTCGATGGGCGCGGCTGAAATCGATGCGGCAAGCACAGGAACCCGACAGCATCAGCCACTGGGCTCCCCTGACTCAAGTCTATTTGGCGGCCGTTGAGTTCAAAGTGGGTCAAGCCGTCGGGCGGGAGATAAAGAAGAGGTGGAACGACAAAGGCTGAGACTTGAGTTTGAGACCTGAGTGGAGGGGGGAGGGAGAGTTTTAAGTTTTAGGTTTGTAAGTTTTAAGTGGCTGAAGCGGCACACTGGCGGGTGTGCGCTTGGGAAGTAACTGGGGGGATCACCCTCATTCAGGGCGCGCGGCGGGTCCGGAGGCCCCGCCCTACGACAAGAGGGTGGCTATATTTGGGTTCCGGCTCTTGTCAGCTGGCGCTACAAATGCGGGGATGAAGGCTCCTTTTGCTCCGAAGCTTGATGCCGCGCTTTTGATCCTGGCGCACGGGTCGAGTGTCAATGCGACGTCGAGCCTTCCGACCCGGGAATTGACCGGGCGGTTGCGGGACTCGGGGTTGTTCGGTGAGGTGGCTTGCGGGTTTTGGAAGGAGAAGCCGGGGCTGCGGGAAGCTTTGGATCGTCTGACCAAGCCGGAAATTTTCATCGTGCCGAATTTTACGGTGGAGGGTTATTTCGTGCGCAATGTCATTCCGAAAGAACTCGGACTGACGGGTCCAGTGACCAAAAATGACAAGGGACAGGTTCTGCGGTTGTGTTTGCCAGTTGGGGGGCATCCGCGCATGACCGAAGTGTTGCTCCATCGCGCACGGGAGGTGGCGCCGGAGGTGGATTACGCGCAGGCGGCGTTACTGGTGCTGGGGCATGGCACGCCGCTCGATACGCGGAGTTCGGAAGCGGTCGAGGCGCAGGTGGAGGCCATCCGGGCGCGCGGCATTTTCGCCGAGGTGCACGGGGCGTTCATGGAAACGCCGCCGAAGATCGAGGACTGGCGCACGATCACGCCGTGCCGGGAGGTGATTGCCGTGCCGTTTTTTATCGCGGACGGATTGCACAGCGACGAGGACATCCCGGGTTTGCTCGGCATCACGGGCGGTGGTGATGCAGGGGAGCGGGAGCGGAAGAATCCGCATCTGCTCGACGGGCGGCGGCTTTTTTATTCGCGGGCGGTCGGCACGGATCCGGGGATGGGGGAGGTCATCCTCGATCAGGTGCTTTCGTGGGAGCTGTGTGCCAAGGGCATTCCGCGAAACGGGGAGACAGCGGGCGCTGCAGTGTGATAGGCATAACGCATGGTCACGAAATTACTCCACACCCGCTACCGGGTGAACGACCTCGAAAAGACGGTCAATTTTTACAAGGACGTGCTCGGTTTGGAAGAAATCCGGCGTCACAAGTCCCCGCGCGGGTCCGAGTTGGTTTTCCTCAAGACGCCGGGCAGCGAGGAGTTGATCGAGATTTGTGCCTATCCGTCGAGCGGTCCGGTCGTGGTCGGACCTGACCTGACCCACCTGGCTTTCGAGGTGGAGGATTTGGAGAAATTCGCCCAGGAGGCGGCGGCCAAGGGGTATCCGCTTTCCGATGGTCCGACCACCTCATCGACCGGAACGGTTTTCGCCTTCATCGACGCGCCTGAGGGCTACGAGATCGAGTTGATCCAGGCGCCGGAATAGGCGCGGCCTTATGGAATTCGACTGGCTCGAGGCATCATTCGACCTCAAGGCGCTGACCCCACGGGCGATCGAAGAATCGTTCGAAGATCCGTTCAGCCTGCGACTACTGCCCGACTATGATCATGGGGAGGCGCGCTATTTCAACCTCGGACGCTCGGTCGAGGGGCGGGGAATTTTCAGCGTGTTCTGGACGGACGGCAAAACGGTGCGGGTGGTGGCGGCGCGGCCAATGACCAAGGACGAGGAAAACTTTTTCGAAAGGAAGAATGCCGAATAGCGAAGCGAACGAGTTGCGCATGGTGCGTGCGTGGTCAGAGGTGCCCGCCTTCGACGATGAGGCGGCCGAGGCGGTATTCTGGTTGCGGCACAGTCTCGACCCGAAGCTAATGAATGCGTCGATCCCGAAGAGTGACGCGCGCGAGTCGGCCACGGTGACCTTGCGGTTTGATCCGCGCATGCTGGCGCGGATCAAACGCGTGGCCCGCTCGCGGTATTTGAATTACCAGAGCATGATCAAGCAGTGGTTGGCGGAGAGGCTTGAAAAAGAAGGCTGAAAGTTGAGTTTGAGCCGGAGTGAAACGGAGACAGGTCGCCGCGGCGACCAAACCTGAGTGAAGGGGGTGAGGGGGAGGGAGTTTTAAGTGGCGGGAGTCGCGTTGGCGGGTGTTGTGAGGTGTTGAAAAAATCGACGAGGGGAGCTTTGGTATCGGCTCCTGCCGATGAGCTTGGCTGCGACGGTCGTGGACTGGTGCTCCAAGCTGGGGTATTAGAAGTTATTCCCCTTATGAAAATTGGAGTCCCCCGGGAGATTAAAAAGCAGGAGCATCGGGTCGCGCTGTTGCCGGCCACGGCCTATCAGCTGAAGAAGCGCGGACACGAGGTTCTGGTCGAACGCGGGGCCGGCGCAGATTGTGGCTATCCGGATTCCGACTATGAGGCGGCCGGCGCGACGATGGTAGACGCACACCATGCGGTGTTTGCCGCGGATTTGATCGTCAAGGTGAAGGAACCGCAACCGGACGAGATTCCGCTGCTGCGCAAAGGCCAGATTCTTTTCACCTACCTGCACCTCGCAGCGGACAAAATACTGACGGAATCGTTGATGAAAAGCGGGGTGACGGGGTTGGCTTACGAGACGATTGAGATCAATCGACGCCTGCCACTGCTCGAGCCGATGAGTGAGATTGCCGGCCGGATGTCGGTGGTGGTGGGAGCCAACTGCCTGGCCAAGCACCATGGCGGCAATGGCGTGCTGCTCGGCGGTGTGCCGGGGGTGCTGCCGGGCAAAGTGGTGGTGATCGGCGGAGGGACGTCGGGGATCAATGCGGCCCGCATGGCGCAGGGGTTGGGGGCGGATGTGACCATTCTGGAAGTCGATCTCGAGCGGATGCGTTTCCTTGATATCACGCTACACACCGCGCATACGCTTTATTCGAATGAGGCTCATTTGCAGGAAGTGTTGCCGCAGGTGGATCTTCTGATCGGCGCGGTGCTGGTACCTGGCGCACGCGCGCCACGGTTGATCACGCGGGAGATGTTGCGCTGCATGAAGCCGGGGAGCGTGTTTGTCGATATCGCGATCGACCAAGGCGGCTGCGCGGAGACGTCGCGTCCGACGACGCATGAAAACCCGACCTTTGTGGAAGAGGGGGTGATCCACTATTGCGTGGCCAACATGCCCGGGGCGTATGCCCGCACGGCGACGCAGGCCTTGACCAATGTGACGGCGCGCTACGTCGAAATGATTGCGGATCTCACGTTGGCGGGTGCGTGTGAGAAGGTGCCGGCCCTGCGGGGGGGGATCAACGTGCACGAGGGGAAGCTGATTTGTCCGATGGTGGCCGAGGCGTTTGGGATGAGTGCCGCGCCGCTGGAACTGCGCGGCGCTTACTAAGGCTGAGACTTGAGTTTGAAGCCTGAGTGAGGTGGAGCGGCGGTCTGTGACCGCCGGTGCATGGAAGACGGAACGGAAGGGTTCCGACGGTCACATACCGCCGCTACAAGTTTTTTGGATTTTCAAGTCCGTGGATCGTCCTTCGACCACTCGCGGGTGTTGATCACGCGGCGTTCGAAGGGGGTGGCGCGGCGGATAAGGGGTTTGTTTTTCTTGGGCACGAATTGGTAGTGGGGGATGGCGTTAAGTTTGTCGTCGATTTCCCAAAGGTCTTCGTGCGTCGTGATCCAGTAGTCGCCCATAGTGCGGAGGTCGAAGGGGCGGGAGTAAGAGGCGAGGGTTTTCAGTCCGTCGTCGCGGAAATATTCGTGGTAATAAGACAGGGCCAGCTCGCGGACGGTTTTATAGATCGGGTCGCGGTAGCGGACGACGGCATGGTTGGTTTTGGAAAGGGCCCCCCAGCGGCCGTGTTCTTTGAAGAGGGCCACGACGTGTTCGTCGTCGAATTCGATGGTCTTCAGGTCGAGGAGCAATGGCGGTTTACCGTGCAACCATAATGCGGCGGCGGCGACGAGGGCGCCTTCGACGCAATGGGCTTTGTCTTCGCGCAGGACACGGCGGGGGGACATGTGGGTGTCGCCGTGTTTTTCGAAATTGATCGGGATCCGGTCGAGGAAGTCCTGAATTTTGCGCGGGGTGGAGAGCCGGCGCAGGGTGGCAGTTTCGCAGGGGGTGAGGCCGAACATGAAGGGAGGATAGCAAAGCGGCGTCAAGCCGCCGCACTCCAAAATGGACCGGGAGCCGCCGCGCCATGGCCGGCGGCCTCCAACGGCCGTTTGACAGGTGCGCTGCGTGCGTTTAAGGTTCTCATTGTAAGGGGGCGTATATGGTTTCGACTTATGGTGCGAAGCGACGTCTGCATGCCGAGGATGATTCGTTGGCCTCGTTAAAAATCGGATCAAAAAAATAACAGCAGAGAACGAAGATCTCGCTCTCGCGGCTTAAACGCCCGCGACGGCTTCCAGTTGACGCCTGCTAGGCGGGAAGCCGACGACAGCAGGCAACTCGGCGGCGGGATCGACCGCTGCCGCCGGGGATCTTCTCGTGGACGATAGGACGAAGGTAGCGCGCTGCCGAGCAGCCCGAGTCCGAATACTCACCGGTAGCTAAGCATGTAGTAGGCGGCGTTCAGCGGCATGAGGACAGGGGTTCGACTCCCCTCGCCTCCATTCTTGGGACGGCCGCGCAGCCAGAGCGGCGGCGGGCGGCTCGTTCGGTCGCGCCTCCCCGCCCCGAGTTACTGCAGGAGCCGGATGGTAGCGGGGTAGCGGTATTCTTCGCCGTTGCCCGTTTTGACTGCGGCGATAACCATGAAGACGATCCAGAGTATAAAAATGACCGGCAGGATAAGGAGACCGATGAGGACGAAGCAGAGGGCACCGGCGATGGTGGCGTAAATTGTGTAGCTGATCTGGAAGTTGATCACTTCCTTGCCGGTGCGGTCGAGAAGGGGGCTGTCAGCGCGCTTGACCAGCCAAAGAACGAGCGGGGCGACGATGTTGCCGAATGGGAAGACAAAGCCGACGAAGCCGAGCAATTGCAGGAGCACGGCAAGAGAGTTGTCGGTGGTCGGAGCCGGCGGGATGGCCGGGGGCTGGTCCGAGGGCGAGGAAATGGGCGGTGGCGTGTTTTCCATAGGGTCTGGATGATCTGCGCGCAGCGCGGAGTCAATGCGGAAGCGACCAGGCGACTTTTTGTCGGGAGCGGCCGCGGCCTCCTAGGATTCGTTGAGGAGTCCGGTGCCGGCGCAGAGCCGGGCGTAGAGGCCGCCCTTTTGCAGGAGTTCCTCGTGTTTGCCCTGTTCGACGATGCGGCCTTGGTCGAGGACGAGAATCTGGTCGGCGTGGCGGACAGTCGAAAGACGGTGGGCTATAACAAAGCTGGTCCGTTTTTGGAGAAGGCGATCGAGGGCCTGCTGGATGAGTTTTTCGGTGGTGTTGTCGACGCTGGCGGTGGCTTCGTCGAGGAGCAGGACGGGCGGATCCTTGAGCAAGGCGCGGGCGATGGAGATGCGTTGTTTTTCGCCCACGCTCAAGCGCACGCCGCGTTCGCCGACTTCGGTGTCGAGCTGTTTGGGGAGTTTTTCGACGAACGATGCGGCGTTGGCGGCTCGGAGGGCGGTCCAGAGTTCCTCGTCGGTGGCGTCCGGTTTGCCGAAGCGGAGATTGTCGGCCACGGTGCCGTTGAAGAGGAAGCTTTCCTGGGAGACAAGCCCGACCACCCGGCGGAGATCATTTTTGGCGAAGTTGCGGATATCCTGCCCGTCGAGCGTGATCTGGCCGCCGGTTGACTCGTAGAAGCGCATGAGGAGTCCGACAAGGGATGATTTGCCCGCTCCGGTGGGTCCGACCAAGGCGACAGTTTCCCCGGGCTTGGCCGTGAGGTTGATCTCGTGGAGGACGTCGGGTCCGTCGCCGTAGGCGAAGCGGATGTTCTCGAATTTGATTTCGCCACGGAGCGGGGACGGGACGGGGGTGTGGCCGGCGTCGGGTTCTGGTGTGGCGTCGAGAATATCAAAGACCCGTTTGCCGGCGGCGCGGCCGGCTTGGATGATTTGGTTGAGTTGGTGGAGGCGCCCGACCGGTTCGTAAAGGAAGCGGACGAGGACGAGAAAGGCGACGAGAACGCCGAGGTCCAGCTTGCCCTGGAGGGCAGCCCAGCCGCCGTAGCCGAGAACGACAAGGCTGCCCAAGGAGGAAAAGAAATTCATCCCCGGGTTGTAGAAAGCCCAGGCGCGCATCACCACGAGGGTGGTTTGGCGGAGCTTTTCGCTCGTGGTGTTGAAGCGTTCGTGTTCGGCGGTCTCCCGGGCATAGCCTTTGATCTGCCGGATACCATCGAGATTATCATGGAGGAGGGAGTTGAGGTCGGAAGCGGCGCGGCGTTGCGCGCCGTAGCGTTTGCCGGCGGTGAGGGTGTAAGCGAGGGCGCCGGCCATAAGGAAGGGCACAGGGGTGAGGGCGCAGAGAGCAAGGGCTGGGCTCCACCAGAGCATGAGACCGAAGACGACAGCGATCTGCAGGATGGCGACGGCACCTTGTTCAATGCCGTCGATGAGGACGCGTTCGACACTGCCCACGTCTTCGACCACGCGGGTCATGATGTCGCCGGTAGCGCGGTGGTCGAACCAAGTGAGAGGCAGGGATTGGAGCCGCCCGTAAAGATCACTGCGCAGATCGTAGAGGACGCGTTGCTCGAAGCTGTTGTTGAGGAGGATGCGGAGCGTGTTGAGTCCGTCCTGGGCGAAGAAGCCGAAGGCCGCGAGCGCGATCATCGGCCAGAGGGCATCGGCTTTGCCGCCGCGCAGCACATCGTCAATGATGCGCTGGGTGACCACCGGGAAGATGATGACCATGACGGAGGCGCCAAGCGCGCAGAGCAAGGTGGCCGCGGCGAGCAGCGGGTAGCGGCGGAGATAGGCAAAGACTCGGGCGAGGATACGCGGGGATTGGTCGGACGACATTGGGAGGGAGTGTATAAAGGGTCTCGCGCGGCCGGGCGAGATGTCCCTCGCATGACGGGACGAGGGAAAGTGCTCTGGGTTTGTCTAAATATCGCCAGTCTCTGGCCCGGTGGGGGTGGCGGGAATTATCCACCCGCAGGCCGGATATTTCTCCGACACTGGGGCGGGAGGACTTGGCACGGGGGTTGCTTTAACCCTCTTACCGGTATCTTGCTCCTCCGCGCTCCGGCCCGCTACACGGCGGGTCGCGCGGGGTGGCAGGCGTCTGGTCCAAAAACCACAATTCATGAACATGATCAAAAGAACACGATGGGGATTCTGGTCGCTCACTCTGGCGGTGTCGCTTCTCGCGATGCTTCCGCTGCAGGCGCAGGAATCCATAACCGCCGTCACCGAAGCCGTGGCGGTCACAACCGATGATGGCACTCTTACCGAAGCCGTGACTGTTGCGGTCGAAGAGGCTGTTCCGTCCGGCGAACCGTCGCTCGAGGCCCGGGTCGCCGACATCGAGGCCTATTTCCACAATGTGGACCGTCCATCCGGCGACGCGTCGAAAATCAAAGTCCCTGGTCCCGGCCACAATGCCTGGCAGATGATGAGCACGGCTCTCGTGCTGTTCATGACGTTGCCAGGCTTGGCGTTGTTCTACGGCGGTCTGGTTCGCTCGAAGAACGTACTCTCCATCCTTGCCATGTGTCTGGGTATCGCCGGCCTCGTCACCATTCTTTGGTGGGCTGTCGGCTATAGCCTAACCTTTTCCGGCGGCAACGCCTTCATCGGCGACACCGCTCAGCGGTTCTTCACCGGCATGGCTCCGGGGAATGTCGGAGCGGGCTACTACTGGATTTCCGACTACATGTGGGCCATGTTCCAGTTGTCCTTCGCGATCATTACTCCGGCGCTCATTTTCGGAGCGACCGCGGAGCGGATGAAGTTCTCGGCCGTTCTGCTCTTCACGGCCATCTGGATGTTCGTTGTCTACTTCCCGCTTGCCCACATGGTCTGGGCGGTCAACGGCTTTATGTGCGGCCCGCTCAACGCGGATGCCGGCATCAAGGCCATCGACTTCGCCGGCGGCACGGTCGTCCATATGTCCTCCGGTTGGAGCGCCCTCATTCTCTGCATGATTCTCGGACCGCGTCTGGGCTTCGGCAAAGTTCCCATGCCGCCGCACTCGTTGGTTCTCGTTATGATCGGCACCGGCATGCTCTTTGTCGGCTGGTTCGGCTTCAATGCTGGCTCCGCGCTCGGTTCGGACGCCCTGGCATCGAACGCCTTCACCACCACCGTTCTCGCAGCCGCCACGGCCGGTTTCGTCTGGGGCATGCTCGAGTGGGTTGTCCGCGGTAAACCCAGCGTGCTGGGCTTCTGTTCCGGCATCGTTGCCGGTTTGGTCACGATCACTCCGGGTGCCGGCTTCGTCACGCCGACCAGCGCGGTTATCATGGGTGTGCTCGGTGGCATCGTTCCGTTCTTCGCCGTTGTTTATTTGAAAAAAGCGCTCGGCTATGACGACGCGCTGGACACCTTCGGCATCCACGCTGTGGGCGGCACGATGGGGGCCATCCTCACCGGGGTGTTCGCCGACCCGGCGGTAAACGGGGTCCTGACCTCGATGAACCTGATGGACGGTCTCGTCGTGAACCAGCTCAAGGCATGTGCGCTGACCATTGTTCTTTCGGTGGTTGCCACCGCGATCATCGCCTTCGCGGTTAAATTCACCATCGGCTTGCGTCCGACGCAGGATGAGGAGAGAGAAGGTCTCGACACCGTGGATCACGGTGAAGAAGGCTACATCTTTGATAAATAACCACCTCTAACCAGGAAGGAAATACCCATGAAAAAAATCGAAGCAATCATCAAGCCGTTCAAGCTTGAGGAAGTCAAAGATGCGCTGGCCGACCTCGGCATCGAGGGAATGACGGTCAGCGAAGTGAAGGGGTTTGGCCGTCAGAAGGGCCACACCGAAATCTACCGGGGCAGCGAATACACGGTGGATTTCCTTCCCAAAATCAAGATCGAGGTCGTGCTGGCCGAGGAGGTGGTGGAGAAAGCCACCGCGGCCATCGTCAAGGCGGCCAAGACCGGCAAGATCGGTGACGGCAAGGTCTTCATTTCGCCGGTGGAGGAAGCGATCCGCATCCGCACCGATGAGACGGGCGACAAAGCCGTCTGAAAAATTGCGCCCCGTGTGGGGCCTGATTGGGTTGACATAGCACGAGGCGGCGGGGACGCGGGTCCCCGCCGCTTTCGTCTTTATATCGGGCCGGTCATGGTGCAGGGTATCGGGATGAAGAAAGCCTTGCTCCTGTTCCTCGGTGTGGCCTTGTGCGGTTGCGCCACCACCCGTGTCCCGCAACTCGAGCAACCGGGTTACATGAAGGTGCTCGCGGCGAAGGAAATTGCGCCGGTGACCTACGCGCGCATCGCGCACGGGCGTGTCCTCGGGTATGACGACATCAGGAACCTTGCCACGAAGGGCATCCCCGGGAAGATGATCGTGCCGTATTTGAAGGCGACCAAGACGCCTTACGATTTTTCGAGCCAGCAGATCAACGGGTTGGTCGATGCGGGAGCGGATAGCACGCTGGTCAATTATCTGGGCAAAGCGAAGGGAATCTATCTCGAGGATGCCGGCAACATTCCGTCCTCCACCGCGGGTCTGCATCCTTATTGGTCCGATCCGGGTTATGCCGGTGCGGCGCCGTTCGGCTTCGGCTACCCCGATGCCTGGGCCGGGGACTTCATCGGGCTCTACTGAGCACGACTGCGCCGGGTCATGAGGGATTGGACCTTCCAGTCCTACGGACCGCACGCGTGGTTGGTGCGGTTTGGGCCGGATTTGTCGGAGGAGACGATGCGCCGGGCGCTGGCCGTGTCGCGCGATTTGGAAGAGCGGCGGCCGGAGGGATTGCGGGAATTCACCATGGGGTATGGGTCGGTGCTGTTGGAGTGCGCGGATGACAGGGAGGCAGCGGCCCGCTGGGGCCAGCGGGCCCTCCCGGGGTTGATCGAGGCATGGCGTTCGCTCGAGTTGGAGGCTGCGGCGACCCGGATCGTGGAAATCCCGGTGATCTATGACGGCGAAGATCTCGGGGAGGTGGCGCGGCGGACGGGACTGGAGGTTGAGGAAGTGATTAAGTGTCATAGCGGGCGGGACTACCGTGTGTGGATGCTGGGCTTTGCTCCGGGGTTTCCCTATCTCGGGGTGCTGGACGAATTGCTGCATCTTCCGCGACGCGATTCTCCCAGGGCGCGCATTGCGGCCGGGAGTGTGGCGATCGCGGGTGCGCAGACCGGAGTTTATCCGAGCGAAAGTGCGGGCGGATGGCATATCCTCGGACGGACGGTGCGGCGGATGTTCGACCCGGAGCGGGCCGATCCGTTCTTGCTCCGTCCGGGTGATTTGGTGCGGTTCGTGCCGGTGGAGGTGGATGATGTTTAAATTTCTCGAGGTGATTTCGCCGGGTTGCGGGGCTTCGTTTCAGGATGCGGGGCGTCCGGGTTGGAAGCGCTTCGGTGTTCCGCCGGGCGGATGGATGGATCCGGCGGCGGCAGCTGCCGCGAATGAGTTGATCGGCAATACAACGGACGCGGTGGTGATTGAATTGGCGCTGCAAGGGGCGCGGTTCCGTGTTTTGTGCGATGGGTGGCTCTCGGTGGCGGGAGCGTCGATGGGATGGATGCCTGGCACGGTGCGCTGGGTGTCGCGTGGCGAGGAGTTGTCATTCCTGCGCCATGAGAGCGGGGTGTATGCTTATTTGGCCGCGCCGGGCGGATGGGCGGCGCCGGAATACTTGGGCAGCGCGGCGGTTTCGGCGCGGAGTGGATTGGGCCGAGGTTTCGCGGCAGGAGACGTGATTTCTGGACGCAAGGATCCGACATTCCATGAACGGGAGCATGGGGCGACGAACCGGCGGCCTGCCGCGCATCCGCAAACGATCGGGGCGTGCGTCTGGCCGGGGCCGCAATGGAGCGAATTCAGCGCGGCCGCGCGGTCCGCTTTTTTCGCCATGGAATGGCGGGTTTCCGCGCGCAGTGACCGGATGGGGGTTCGTTTGGACGGGGCTTCCATCGAGGTGCCGGCGGGGACGATGTTGAGCGAGCCGGTGTTGGTCGGGTCCGTGCAGATCACGGGTGGAGGACAACCGGTGGTGACAATGCGGGATGGACCGACGGTGGGTGGTTATCCGAAGATAGGCTGGCTTGATGAGGAAGAATGCCGCCGTTTGGCGCAAGTGCCGCCGGGTGGCACGGTCAGATTTGAGCCGTTGAACCAATGAAGGTGTTACTCAATTGCGATCTGGGAGAAGGCGAGGCCGAGGAGACAACAACCGCGTTGCTCGAGTTGGTGGATTTGGCCAATATCGCGTGTGGTGGTCACGCGGGTGACGAGGCGACCATGCGGCGCGTGGTGCGGGAAGCACTGCGGCTCGGGGTGCAGGCGGGTGCGCATCCCGGCTGGGCGGACCGGGAAAATTTCGGACGCGCCGCGATGGAGATCAGCGCGGGTGAGTTGACGCAACTGCTCGACGAGCAGGTGCGTGCTCTGCAGCGCGTAGCAGCCGATGAGGGCGGCCGGGTGGGTCACGTGAAGTTGCACGGGGCGCTTTACCATCTTTGCGACGAACGCACGGATCTGGCCGAGGCATGCGTTGATTGGATGGAGCTGGAGTTGGAGGGTTTACCCCTGGTTGTCGGCGCGGGCGGATTGCTTCACGCGGTGGGCGAAGCGCGGGGCGTCCCGCTGCTGCGGGAAATTTTTGCCGAGCGCGGCTATACGGCGGAAGCTCGATTGCTGCCGCGGGGCGAAGCGGGTGCGTTGATTGATGATCCGTTGAGGGTGGCGGGCCGGATCAGGGATTGGCAGACGAGCGGGTATTTGGAAGTTGGCGAGGGGAAAAAATGGCTGGTTGAGGCCGAAACAGTCTGCGTGCATGCAGATTCACCGCAAAGTGTGGCTATGGCGCGTGCGGTCCGGGCGGTGATCGGTGCCGCCTGACCGGGCCGCTTTCACTGAGCACCTAACTTTTTCATTCTCCCCCGCACGTGGGCGATAATGGCGAGGTGGATCGTAAGCGCTACGCCCAGTCCGAGTGCTTGCCACGGGGCTGAGCCATGCCCGGCGGCGTGGAGCCCCCAAATCCCGAAGATTCCGGCGGGCAAAAACAAGCATACGGCCGTGACCAACCCGGGGTTGTAGCGGCGGAGCGCCACGCCTTGGGCGAGATGGATGATACCATTGAGGAGCGTCAACCAAATCGCGATGAGTCCGAAACCCATATCGACCAAGTGGGCTAGCGCGATGGCCGCCAGATTGACGCCCCAGACGCCCGGGATATTGATCATGAAGACTGCCTTTTGCGTCAGGACATCCCGGCCGTGGCCCACGAGTTGGTTCACAAAAATCCGAAACCTATCCGCGTCGTGTTCCTCGTATTGGTGGATCATGTAGAGCGGCAGCTGAAGCGCCACGAGCCAGAGTGCCGTGCTCCAGTCGCCGCCGATGGCCGCAAACAGGCCGAGGATAAGGATCCCGGCAAGGAATCCGCCGTACACCCAGTTGTCGATGAGCCTCTGCATGCTCAAAAGGTGGGTTAAATTGACTGTGCAAGCCAGCACCTTGCGGGCACTGGAGATCTAGACAGCATCCGGTTGTCCAAGGCATCCGGACCGGGCACATGAAGAGGGGGAAGCAAACTTTTCTTCAAGCGGTTCAAAAAGAGCGGGCCTCGACTGCGTTGAGGATGGAAGGGTATCGGGGGGACCATCCGGTGCGGCGGAGCTTGGTATTTCGGACCCGCTTGCCGGATGAGATTTCGCGCCTATTGACCAGAGTCGGCGCGCCGGTGCGGATGGATTCGGCTAGATCGTCGCGGCGGGATGGGTGGTCGTCGACGGCATTGAAGATGCCGGGCTGGCGGAGGGAGGCGACGTGGAGGAGGGCGCGGGCGGCATCGTCGCGATGGATGAGATTGATGAAGGCATCGGGGGCACCGAAAGGAAGGGGTTGGCCGGCGAGAGCGGCCTCGATGAAGCGGGCCCGGCCCGGGCCGTAGATGCCGCCGAGACGGACGGCAGCGCCACCTGCCTGCAAGGCAAGTTGCTCGGCCTCGAGCAGGATGTCGCCGGTCGGTGTGCCGCCGGTCGGGGACGATTCATCGACTTCGGTGGCGTCGTTTTGCGGATAGACCGAGGTGCTGCTGGTGAAAACAGCAAAAGCGGGATCGAGGAGTTCGAGGAGGTTGTGCAGGGTCTGGCAATAAACCGTGCGGTAGGCTTCCGGGTTGCGGCCATCTTTACCGCTCAAGCAGTGGATGAGGAGATCGGGGCTGGCTTGGCCGGAGACGGCGGCGCGCAATTGTCCGGGATCTGCCGCATCCGCGGCGATGACGCGGTAGGGTTTGCCGGCCAGGCGCCGGGCGGATTCTTCAGAGGAAACAAGAGCGGTGACCTCGCTGCCTGCCTCGTAAAAGAAATCCGCGCATCTTTCGCCGGTGTAGCCACAGCCAGCGAGGAAGATGCGCGGAGTTGGAACGGATTGACTCAGGATGGGTTGAAGCGGTGCTTCATTTTGGCGCGTTTGGCGTTGGCCTTGGCTTTACGACGGGTTTTCTGGGTCGGCGTCTCAAAAGCGCGCAGGCGACGCACTTCATCCATGATTCCCTCGGAGTCCAGTTTCGATTTCAACCGCTTGATCGCGCGGTCGATCGACTCTCCTTTGCGAACGATGACTTCGGGCATTAGTGATTCACATCCTTTCTAGGTGTCTTGGGGGGCATGAAGGAAAGGGTAGGAGGGCATCCCAAGGGGCGTCAAATATTACTTTTATTCGTTGAGGGACAACACTTTAAGTGTGATTTCGGCCCCGAAAAGACTCCCGTTTCCGGGTTTCCCGGGGTCAGCGGACCCGGGCCAGGCACTCGGTCAGGTAGGGCAGGAGCTGTTTTTTGCGCGAAACCACGCCCTCGAGGAACCAAACGCGGTCCGATTGCTCCGGATAAGTGATGGAGCGGAGGAAGTCGTCGTTTCCCTCGACGAGAAGATAAGAATTTTGCTCGTTGATGTCTGTCACCAGCAGAGCGGCAAAGAAAAGGCCCTCGGACCGGACCCGCTCGCGCAGCGCCGCACGGAGATGTTCGCGTTGGGAGTCGAAGTTGGCAAAGGTGACCTCCTCGATTTGCGCCACGCTGAAGCGGAGTCCTTTTTCCTCGTAGTGCTTGGCATCGGCCTCGACAACTTTGTCCGGGCTCATGGTCTGCAAGGGTGAGCCAACGGCGAAAATTTCCGCCGCGAGATCTCCCGCACTGATACCCGCGGTCACACCCAGTTCCGCAAGAAACCGCCGGTCAGTCTCCGTGGCGGTCGGCGATGTGCCGTTCAGGGTGTCTGCCACGATGCCGGCGAGAAGGAGCCCGGCCACGGAGCGTTCGGGGGTGATACCATGCCGCCGGTAGAGGTCCGCGACAATGGTACAAGTCGACCCGACGGGCTGGTTGAGGAAAAGAATGGGCGTCTCGGTCGGCCGGTTGCCGAGCCGGTGGTGATCGATGATTTCGACCACCGGCAAGTCATCCGCCCCTGGAACGGCCTGCGAGAGTTCATTGTGGTCGACAAGAATGAGCTGCCGCGAGGGCCCCTTGAGAAAGTCACTCTTGGAAAGGATGCCCTCCAGTCGTGCCTCGCTGTCGAGCACGGGGAAAATGAATTTGTTGGAGAGGGCGACGCTGCGGCGGGCCAATTCGAGCGGGGCGTCGCCGTCGAATTTTTCCGGTACTTCCTCGAGCGCATGCCGGGCGATCATGGCGCCGCGGGCAAAAATCACACTCGTGGCGGTGTCCCACGGGGAAACAATGACGGCCATGCCCGCGGCCTGTGCCTCAGCGGCGAAGGCGGGATCAACCTCGGCCCCGCCTGTGACGACCAGCGCGCTCACACCGCCTTGGAGGGCGGTGCGGTGCACGTTCTCGCGATCGCCGACGAAGAGCACGGTGCGTGCGGGTTCGAGATTGCGGAGGCGGTCGGCGAAGGTGTCGGCGTCCATCGCGGCCACCACGAGGGCATAAGTCTCTTCGGTGGAAGAGAGCACTCCGGTGAGCGAGAGTCCTTCGAATGTCCCGGCGATATTGGCGAGGCTGGCCAGCACTTCGCGGGCGTGCTGGGCCGTCTGGCGCGAGGGCATGACCAGTCCGAGCAGCTTGTTTGCGCTGATCGTACCGTGAAAGCGCAGGTCTTCATCCACCACGGGAAGGGCGCGCAGGCGTTTGGATGACATCAGGCCAAGGGCCTCGGCGATGGGTTGGTCCGGACGGATCCCCACGTAATCCTTAATCATGGCGTCGCGCACCCTCGGAGTGACATCGGGGAGGAATTCGGGTTGGGGCACACCGAATTTTTCCAGAACGAAGGCGATACGTTCGTTGAGCGCGCCGGCGCGGGCCGGGCGGACGCCCTTTTCGCCCAACCGCTCCTTCAGTGCGGCGTAGGCCACGGCGGAGCAAACGGAATCCATGTCCGGGTTGCGGTGGCCGATGACGATGGTTTCCATGGAAAAAGTCGGCCGCACTTTGGTGTGGCACGTTGGGATTCTAACAGAGAGCGGGCCGCGGTAAATGCCCGTTGCAGCCTCCCACCCTCAGTCGTCACTTGTTTATTTGTTGCGTCCACGCCTGTCCCGTTTTCTGGGTAATGATAATTAGAGGTCGGCAATCGCGCCAGGCGAGGCAACAGATCGCCGCAGATGGCTGGAGGAAGTCCGAATTTCCGGTCTGGTCAATCCTTGGTTACTTCGGCAGCTTTCGCCGCAGTATGACTTGGGAAATCGCCGCTGTTTTGGCTTTGGTTCTGTTCGCGCTTGTTCAGTTCGTGCGCGAGCGCTGGCCGTTGGATCTGACGGGTCTGGTTGTTTTTGCCGCCCTGCTGCTCCTTTCACAGCTTCCCGGCAACAACACCTTTCCGACCACGGAACGGCTTTTGATGGTCTTCGCCAATGCGGCGCCCCTGACCGTGGCGTCAATGTTCATTCTCACCTACGCGCTCGAGAGGACAGGTGCCATCACCCGCGCTATGGTTGCGCTCGAACGTGTCGGCAATCTCGGCACCCGCGGTCTGCTCCTGATCATGATGCTGGGGGCGGGAACCGCATCGGCATTCATCAATAACACTCCGGTGGTGGTTGTCGGCCTGCCCGTGGCCATGCATCTGGCCAAACTCGCTGGTGCCCCTGCCTCGACCTTTCTGATTCCGCTTTCCTACGCCGCCGTCTTTGGAGGTTGCTGCACCCTGGTCGGCACGAGCACAAACATCCTGGGCAGCGGTTTGCTCAACGACGCCGGCCAGCCGCCTCTGGGAATGTTTGAAATCGGTGCGGTCGGTCTGCCGCTGGCCATCATCGGAATTCTCTACACGGTATGGGCGGCGCCTAAACTTTTGCCGGCGCGCAAGACACTCAGTGCCGAACTCGGTTCCGAGGCCGGGACAGCGGAGTATGCCTTTGAGGTTACCATCAAGTCGGGGGCCCCGGTGGTCGGTAAAACACTGACTCAAGCCGGTCTCAGCTCGCGCAAAGACATGCGCGTCATCGAGCTGCTGCGTGATGGCGAACCAGCGCAGCAGTTGGATGCGGTCAGGCTGGCGGCGGGAGACCGGCTGGTGATCGTGGGAACACCCGAAGCGGTGGTCGCCATCCTTCGCATGCAGGGAGTGGATCTGGAGACCCAAGGGGGCACGGCCGCCGATTATCTTGCGGCCCACGAGACGCACCTGGCCGAGGCGATTATTGGTCCTTTGTCCGAGATTGCCGGCCGCAGCTTGCGCGACGTCAGCTTCCGCCAACGTTTCGGACTGGTGGTGCTCGCGATCCACCGCCGCGGACTGAATCTAAGCCGCGGATTCGAATCCGTGCCTCTGCAGGCGGGCGACACGTTGCTGCTCATGGGCAGCGATGCCAGCGTGAACGATCTTCGTCGCAGCGGTGCTCTCTTGCTGCTCGACCGAACCCGCGTCGCGACATCAGCCCAGCAAGCAAGTGCGCCGGTCGTGTTCGGAACCTTGCTTGGAGTCATTATTTTTTCCGCTTTCGAGTTGGTGCCTATCGAGGTGGCGGCACCGGTTGGTTGCGTGCTGCTCATGCTGACCGGGGCGATCCGTCCGAGGGACGCGTACGCCTCGGTAGACTGGCCGCTGATGTTCTTGATTTACACCACGCTGGCTCTTGGCCTCGCCATGGACAGCACCGGGGCAGCCAACTACATCGCACAGCATTTGGTCGGCTCGGCGGCCGGCTGGTTTGAGGAAGCGTGGCGGCCGCTGGCGATGCTGGCCGTCATCTATCTGCTGACGGTTGTCATCACCGAGCTTCTCTCCAACAACGCCACGGTCGTGCTGATGATGCCGATTGCACTCGGTGTTGCCGCGCAAATGGGCTTCGACCCGCGTCCTTTTGCCATCGCCATCACCCTCGGCGCCAGCGCAGGCTTTGCCACCCCGATCGGCTATCAGACCAACACCTTCGTCTATTCCGCCGGCGGTTACCGTTTCGGTGATTTTCTGAGGATTGGGCTGCCGCTGAACTTCCTTTATTTTACGGGGGCGATGCTGATTATACCATGGGTATGGCCTTTCCACCGGTAGCTCGGCCGCTGCGCTGCGGCGAAGCTAGTGCGGACTCCTACTTATGAATTCTGCACTCGTGGTCGACGCCGTGGTGGTGGCGATTTATTTCGCCGTGATTGTCGGCATCGGTCTGCGCGCCGGGCGGGGCAGCAACAGTCTCCAGGAATTCACCCTCGGGGGGCACAAGATTCCGTGGTGGGCCGTATTGGCCTCGATCATCGCGGCGGAGACCAGCGCCGCCACTTTTCTCGGGGCACCGGCCGAGGGCTTCAAAACGCGCAGCTTCGCCTACGCGCAGCTGGCCATCGGCACGGTCATCGCGCGTTTTTTCATCGCCTACATTTTCATCGCGCCCTACTACCGCAACAAGGTCCAGAGCATTTATGAATTCCTTGACCTGCGGTTCGGTCCGCGCACGCGCGACATGGCCAGCGCTATTTTTCTCGTAACCCGCGTGCTCGGCATCGGCGTGCGTCTTTATCTCGGTGGTGTGATTATCGTCGTTATTTGGAGGTATCTTTATCCCGGCGCGCCAATCACCTTGGGTACCTATTTCTGGGGGATTCTCTTCACCACCGTGGTGACGACGATCTACACCGCGGTTGGCGGTATCAAGGCTGTGATTTGGACTGACCTGATCCAGGCATGTCTCATGATCGGCGCGATCTTTTTCTCGATGGGTGCAATCTTTCTTTCCATCCCCGGCGGATGGGAAACGGTCTCGGCCAGCTTCGCGGCGAATCCGGGGGCGGGCATGTTTCAGACCGGATGGGATGCCACGAAACCATTCGGCGAGGCACTCAAGCAAATGCTGGAGACGCCCTATACCATTTTCGCTGCGATCATCGGTTCGACGCTTTTCACCATGGCCACGCACGGCACGGACCAGGACATGGTGCAGCGCCTGCTTACCGCGGAAAATCCAGCCAAGGCCAGGCGTTCGCTCATCGTCAGCGGTTTCGCCGACATTCCGATCGTGCTTGGTTTTCTGGCCATTGGTTTGCTGCTCGCCGTGTATTACGAGACGACACCCGACCCCAATCTGCCCGCGCAGCATAATGAAGTCTTCGCTTACTACATCGTCAACGAAATGCCGGTAGTCGTCCGCGGCCTCATCGTGGCTGGCGTGTTCGCGACCATGATGGGCTCGACTTCGGCCGCGCTCAATGCGCTGGCCACGTCCTTCACCAAAGATTTCTACATTCCCTACCTTGGCGGGGCAGGGGCGTCCGATGCGAAGGCAGTTGCTGTGGTCCGCATCGCCACGGCGGTCTTCGGCGCGCTTATGGTCGGCGTGGCCACTGCGGCTGCCTACGCGGTGCTCCAGACCAACATCACGATCATCCCGCTCGCACTTGGTATTCTCGGCTACAGCTATGGCAGTCTGCTCGGCGTGTTCCTGCTCGGTATGCTCACCGAGACGCGCGGCGGCGACCGTGCCAACGTGGTCGCCATGATTGCCGGTATCCTTTCCGTTCTGGTTTTTTGCCGGGTCAAAGTTCCTGCATTCGATGTCGCCGCCCTGCTGCGCGGGGAACTCGTGCCGCAGGAATGGGCCTTCGGAGCCCTCTTGCCGGATTGGTGGCCGGCCATCGCCTGGCCGTATTATGTGCTCATCGGGACGATTTTCACCTTCGGGTTTGCGGTCTGTTTCCGCTCGGGCAAGGCGCCCTTGCCGGTCGTGGATTAAAGCCTTGGGCTAGACTCATGGCCTTCAACCTGATTGAAACCCTTGCGTTGACCGCCTTCGGGCTCCTGCTTGGGCGGGGATTGTTCCGAATCTTCCCCGTGCTTGGCCGGCTTTGCCTGCCGGAACCGGTCTTGGGCGGGCTGCTGCTCTGCGCCGTTTTTTCCCTCGCGCAGTATTTCGGCCGCACGCAGGTCACCTTTGACACGACCTTGCAGGCGCCGCTGATGATCGCGTTTTTTCTTTCCATCGGCTGGATGGCTTCCTGGCGCGAATTGCGCCGCGGTGGTCCGGTGGTCATCACTTTCCTGCTCTTTTGCCTCGTCGCCCTGGTTGCGCAGAACGTGATCGGCATCCTGTTGGCCATGGCCATGGGTGAGTCCCCCTTGCTTGGGGTACTGGCTGGTTCGGTTTCCCTCGCCGGCGGGCCCGGCACGGCGCTCGCGTTTGCCCCTGCCTTTGAGGAGGCGGGATTGGAATCGGCCGCGGCGATCGGCACGGCCAGCGCGTTGGCAGGGATCGTCATTGGCGGCCTGATGGGCTCACCTCAGGCCGCCCGGCTGATTGCGAAGTTTCGGCTTAAGCCCAGTGCGGAGGATCTTGCCACGGCCATGCCTGATAACGTACCAGTCTCGTTTGAGGAACAAGTGGTTCATCCGGATCTGGCCCCGGTCCACCTGACCAGTCACGTGCAGTTGTTCATCATTCTGATGGCGCTGGGTGCTTTGCTCGGCGAATGGATTCAAGGCCGGGGCATCACGCTGCCGGTTTACATTGGAGCCATGTTGGTCGCGGCGGCTGTGCGAAACCTGCGCGATACGGGCCGCGGCCCGCTGGGGCGGCTGCGGGTTTCCGATTCCGTGGTGGACGAACTCGGCACCATCGCGCTGGCCTATTTTTTGGTCATGGCCACCATGACGCTGAAGTTGGATCAACTGGCCGGCATGGCTTCGGTGCTGATCATTATTCTGGCCGTCCAAGCAGTCTGGATTTTCCTCGTGGCCTCGGTGGTGGTCTTCCGTTTTTTTGGCCGCGACTACGAGGCGGCGGTGATCGGGGCCGGGTTTACCGGCTTCATGATGGGCACGATGGCCAACGCCATGGCCAATCTCAATGCCATCACGCAGCGTTTTGGCCCCGCTCCGAAAGCTTATCTGGTTGTTCCCCTCGTCGGCGCCTGCGGGGTCGATTTTGCCAACAGCGCCCTGATCACCTTCCTGCTCGCCGTCCTGCGTTGAGGCCGCACGGGGACAACCGTCATAGGATTCCGAGACCCTGGCGAAGGCAGCGAGGACATGGCGAGGCGTCAGGCAAGCAGGCCGACGGCGGCGTTGAGGTTGAGTAGGTCGGTGGTAGTGAGAGGCATCGATCACGATCAAACCATCGACACGCCCGATGAGGGCAAGCTGGAAAACTTTGCGGGAGGTGAGCCGCAAGGCATTTACCCGGAGGCTCGGCTCTCCCGGGACACCCGGCGGCGATATCAGACGCAACCTTTGGCCCAATCTCTGGCAATGCTTCAAGCTCGGTTTGCGTGGCGCCAACGAGCCCCGTTGCAACGTGTTGCTCGCCAAACACTCTCTCAGCGTTCCCTAACGCCCCCAACCCGCTCCTCGATCTTGCGCGGGCGGATGAGCAGCACGAGCACAACCGAGATCACGCAGGCACTGGCGAAGACGCCGAAGATGATGTTAAGCGGGATGGCGCGGTCGCGCATCGCGCCGAAGCCCCAGTCGGCGAAGCCGCCACAACTGATGCTGACAAAGTTCATCAGCCCATAGCCGGTGGCCCGCACTTCCGGACGGGCGATCTGGCAGAGGATCGGCATGTTGTTTATATCGAAGAATCCCCAGCCGATGCCGAAGAGGATAAGCGAGGCAATGGCCAGCCCGAATGACCCGAGGGCTGGGGAGTTGCCGACGCCGAACAACGCCGGAATGATCAAGGCCATGCCCAACGCGCTTACATAAATGCGCCCCCGGTCGGTCCGCCGCATCCAGCGGTCCGCCAGCCAGCCTCCTCCCAGCGCCGCAGCAAGGGCGGCGGCTTGCCAGTAAAGCGTCGCCGAGACACCGGCCAGCCCCTGGCTGAGGTTGAAACTCTGTTGGAGGATCGCCGGCATCCAATCACGCACCACCCAACCGGCCAAGGCGGGGAGGGTGAAGTAAAGCATGAGCAGGACAAAAGACGGGTTGCCGAGCAACTCGCGAACGGAGGAAACCGCCGTCGGCCGCGCCTCCCCCTCGGCGCTGCCGCGTTTCACATCACGAAGGAGGAAAACCAGCGGCACCGCGTAAAAAATGCCGACCAGTCCGATTACGTCAAAGACCATTCGCCAGCCGATGGAAGGCGCGTCGGCCGCATAGCCCGCGAATCCGCCGAGGATCACGCCGCAGTAAATCCCCATTTGGTGGACGCCCGTGGCCCGCGACCGTGTGGGGCCACGATGGTAGTCGGAGATGAGGGCCAGCGCCGCGGGAATGTAAAACGCCTCGCTCAACCCCATGGCCGTGCGCGTCCACAGCAACCCCTCGTAGGTCGTCACATGACCCGTCAGCCAGGTGATCAATGACCAGACAAAGAGGCTCCCGCAAATTGTCCACCGCCGGCTGAAACGGTCCGCCACATAGCCGCCGATCGGACTGAAAAACGCATAGACCCACTTGAACTGCCCGAGCATGAAGCCCCATTGCGACTCCAATTCCATTCCAGTCACATCGCTCATGACCGACATCTTCATTGCCGCGATCATCTGGCGGTCCAGGTAGTTAAGCAGCGCGACGGGAAACAGCAGCGCCACGACAATCCACGCGTAGCGGCCCGGGGAGAGATCGTCGGCCTTCAAAACAGACTTTTATTCTCTGCAGGTATGGAGGCTTCGAATCCAGCCAAATCAGCGCCGGTCGGCTTTTCTTCCCGGCATCCGCAAAAGAAAAGACCGGACGCGCTAAAGCGCCCGGTCTCTCTGCTTGCTGGCGCTGCCGGCAGCTCCGCGCCTGACGTCTATGGAACGGGCGCGCTTAGAATGTCCGATATCGCAGCGATCAAAAAGGAGTCGGATATCGCGGTGGTTAACATTATGGACAGCAATATTTTCAACATTCTCCGTGTCTCCGCCATGATCACGCCTCTTAGTTCCAGCGGGATCACCGGCTTGGACTCGGGGTGGTGGCGGCCTTTGTCTTGGCCCTCTGGGGTTTTGCCGCGACGGGATAACGCATCACGCACAACGAAGGCCGGCACACGCTCCTCGCCTACTCGGGCCACGTGTCTTGGCTAGTCGCGAGGACTTAGGAAGCTCACGATGCCTGTGGCGCGAAATGGCTGATGATTTCCGCACCTCCCCAGACAATCGCGCCGAAGAAAGCCAGCGTGAGGAGAAAAGCGACCCCCGCGGCGATTAGGCAGTAGCCGTCCCGTTCGGAGAAAGCGGCCGCGGTGAGAATGACGGTGAGGGCCGGGAGCATATTTGTGCCGGGGATGGGCAGGGGCAGGAGAAGCAACAACCCACACAGACAGACGATGGCGCCGGCGAGGAAACGCGTTTGGCCGAACTCGAAAACCCCGGTCATGCGCGGATGAAGCAGTTTTTCGAAAACCCCGAGCACCCGCGCGCCCCCGCGCATCACAGCTGGAAACAAATTTCCGCTCAGCTTGGTGGCGAGGAGGCGTTTCGGCATCCATGGCCGCTGACTTAGGGCGAAGCGCAGTCCGAGCAACGCAATGGCCACCCCGAACGGCGTCGAAAGTCCCGGCAACGGCACCGGTTGGCACATGGGCAGGGCGAGAACGAGGAGCAGCAGGGTGTAAACCCGGCCTTGGAGCTCGTCCATCAGACCGCCGAGCGTGAGTTTGTCGTGCTCCTCGCGATCGGCCAGCTGCCGCAGCTGGGCGGAGAGACGTTGCGGTATGTCTTCGGTTCCGTGGTTTGCCATGGCTTTTTCGGGTCAGCCGCGGATGACCACGGCGATGTCATCCGGAAGATTTTTTACCACCTGTTGCACAACGCTGCCATGAAGTAGGTGGGCTAGTGCGGTGTGCCCGGAAGTCCCGAGATACAATTCGTCGACCCCGAGCGTCGCCGCAACATCGGCAATAGCCGTGCCGGCTTTTTCCGCGACGGCGTAGACCGGGATCACTTTCACGCCGACCTGCTCGCCGATGGCTTGTGCCGTTTTCATGATGAGCGCGGCTTCGGGGTCGTCTTGCCAGCGTGCTTTGGCGTCGTTTTTGGGAGCGCTGAAAGCCACAGCCACTTCGCGGACGTAGAGAACGTAGAGTGAAGCGTTGCGTATTTTGGCTGTCTCGATCGCGTATTTCATTACCGATGTGACACCACGGAGGCAGACAAGAATTTTTCCCCCTTCGGGTAAAGTCAGCTTCAGGTCTTCGGCCTGAAGTTTCTCGACCATCTCGGCCACTTTACGCGGCACTTGGACTGTGGTTACACCTTTGTGCTTCTGGCTCCATGCGCGCAGGGCCAAGCCGATGAGGAAAACACAAGTGACAAAGAACAGGGCGTCGGGCTTTGTTTGGGCCAGGGTGAGTTCCACGCCGCAAAGGAGGAGAAAGGTCGCGGTCATCATGGCCCGTGCCGGCCAACTCATGGGCAGGGCACGGTTGAAAGCGCACGAACCGAGATTGACCGCGATGGCTCCGACCACTCCGATGGCGTAAAGGCCGGCCAGCGCTTCGAGACCCGGCGAGATGGCAAGGACGATTACGGGCAGCGCGATGGAAACCACCAGCGGGATGGTCGGTACGCCGTGCGCGTTTAGGCGGTTGAAGCTACGCGGCATCTCTCCGTCGCTCGACATCATGAACATGAGGCCGATGAGCGCGGCCGCCGCCGTGTTGACCGCGCTGAAGAGCAGCACGGCGAACGTGATGCCGACAAACCATCCGAAGGCCTGTCCGATCTGCGGCCCGAGGGCCAGCCCCGCGTAGTGCTCGGCGGCGAAACGAAGGACATCGTCCTTTCGTTCGATGATCTCTCCTTGGAGTGAATGGGGAAGGGAAAGCACCGCCCATGCGAGCAATGCCGTGCCCAAGCTAACCTCGAGGGCAACCGGCAGGATGGATTTGGTCGCAGTTTGGCCGACGCGTGGCTTCTCCAGAGTGGAGCCCTTGTCGATTTTCATGACGCCGGTAAGGTTGGCGATAGCCTCCACACCACTGAGGGCGAGGATCACCCCGACGAAGGCGACCCAATTCGCTTGGAATGTGCCGTGCGGCAATTCCAGTTCCCGGATGGTGAGATGGGGAAAGGCTAGGACAATGATGCCGACCACGGAGGCCACGACGGGCAGTGCGAGGGCCACCGCGATCGACCCGCTGTGATGCGGGCCGAAGTAATTCAGCACGCCGAAAAACAAGATAACCATGATCGATGCGGGGAGGATCCACTCCGTGGGAAGACCCAGGTAGCTGAGTCCCGCCCACGCGCTCAGTGCGGCGGTGACGGTGAAATCCGCGATGAGCAGGAGGGCGCCGATCACGGCGAGCAAGCGTCCGTGCGGGCGTGCCGCGGAATACACGCCGCCGCCGCAGGGGAAGCAGCGGCAGATGATGATGTAGTTGAGCCCGACGATGAGGCTCAGCGCGCTGACCGCGAGGATGATGGGCAGCGAGGAAAATCCCATCGCGGCAAAAGCCAGACCGATGACGTAGGCTTTGCTCGTTCCCCAGTCGCCATAGAGCAGTGCCGCAGCGCGTGGCCAACCGAGATTGCGTGGACGGTGAATTTCCATGGATCCGGTCAGTCTAACACAACCTGCAGCTCGCCACCGGTTGCGGGGCGACCCGCCAAAAAGATTCGGGAGAATTGATTTGCGCCAGGGCTTTGGACGGCGGCTGGGGCGAGATCAATCCTGCGCCGATCGGACATGAGAAGGTGGTGTGTCAGGCTCGTCTTAGTTCTGTTTTTCCGTCGCCCGCCGGTGCAGCACGGAAGCGATGACCGAGATAACGAGGATGGCCGCAACCACGAGGAGGGACACCGTAGTGTCGATTTTCCACGTGCTATGGGCCAGCGACATCTTGATTCCGACGAAAACCAGAATCACTCCGAGACCGTATTTGAGGAAGTGGAAATAAGGCAGGATTCCCGATAGTGCGAAGTATAGCGCGCGCAGACCGAGGATGGCGAAGACGTTCGAGGTGTAGATAATGAAGGTGTCCTGCGTGATGGCGAAGATGGCCGGGATGGAATCGACGGCGAAGACCACGTCGGTGACCTCGATGCAGAGCAGAACGGCGAAGAGCGGCGTGACGGCACGCACGCCGTTATGGCGGACGAAGAATTTCTGGCCGTGGAATTCCTTGGTCACCGGCATAAAGCGCCGGAGTAATTTGAACGCGATGTTTTTCTCGGGATCGATCGACTCGTGGTCGCCCATAGCCATTTTGATGCCGGTGAAAATGAGCAGCGCGGCGAAGACGTAGATGATCCAGCTGAAATTGCTGATCAAAGCCGCACCGGCGAAAATCATGGCTGCGCGCATGATAAGCGCACCGAAAATCCCCCAGAAGAGCACGCGGTGCTGGTATTGCGGCGGTATGCCGAAGTAAGTGAAGAGCACGGCGAAGACGAAGACGTTGTCGACCGAGAGCGACTTTTCGATCAGGTAACCGGTGAGGAATTCGGTGCCTTTCTGCGGTCCCATTTGGAAATAGACCCAGACGTTGAAGGCCAGGGCCATGGCAATCCACACTGCCGACCAGCCGAGCGCCTCCTTGATCGCGACCACGTGCGCCTTGCGGTGAAAAACGCCCAAGTCAAGGGCAAGTAAGGTGACAATGAAGGCATTGAAGGCGACCCACCACATCAAAGGTATCTCATTCATTGTTTCGAAGTATGGCGGATGATTCTCGCGCCGTTTTGTTTGGTTTGCGGTTGCACGGCGATACCGGGTAAATCCTATCACCTTAAGTGAGTCGCGGGGTCTCGGGCAAGTATATCACCGGGTCATCGAACCAACTTCTGTGGATGCGCGGATTGACTTCGGCCGCATCCGCGGATGGTTCCCGCATCACGGTATGACCAACGAGCACCTGCTGACCGCCTTTATGCTGACCTTGCTGGCTGGCCTTGGGACTGCACTTTGTGCCATGGATACACAAAGCGGCTCCGACATTTTTGAAACTGCTATAAGTAAACGCCGACGCCACACTTTCTGCAGCGGCGCCGCCCCCGATGCCGGTGCCTCGGATTGCCTCAGACCGCAGTCTTGGGCAGATCTCCGAGGACCTCGCGCTTGATGCTCTTGCCGGTGCGCTTTGACCACCAGAGGACGATGGGTGCGGCGACGAAGATGGAGGAGTAAGTGCCGACGAGGATCCCGATGAGGATAACCAAGGCGAAGTCGCTTAAGACCGGGCCGCCGAGGAGGAAGAGAGCCGCGGTGGCGAGCAGCGTCGTGCCGCCGGTCAGGATGGTGCGGCCGAGGGTTTCGTTGATGCACGCATTCATGATCTGCGAGACGGTGCCGCGGCGTCCGGACATGAGTCCCTCGCGGACTCGGTCGAAGACCACGATGGTGTCGTTGATCGAGTAACCGGCGATGGTCAGCACGGCACCGACCATGACGAGGGAAACTTCGCGGCCAAGCAGTGAAAAGACGCCGACGGTGATAATGATGTCATGGAGCACCGCAACGAGCGCGCCGAGGGCAAAGGAGAACTCAAAGCGCAACGTCACGTAAATGAGGATGCCGACCAGGCCGAGGGCGAGTGCGAAGAGTGAGCGACCGGCCAGTTCCTTGCCGACGCGTGGGCCCACGGTGTCGGTCTGTTCGATGGTCAGTCCGGCATCGGGAAAATCCTGCTGAAGTTTGGCCACGACGGCATCCGCCGTGCCGAAACGGCTCTGCACGGTGATGAGTTCGCGGCCCTCTTCGGTCGAAGTTTGCAGGGTGGTTTCACCCAGGTTGGCGGTTTCGACGCTGCGGCGCAGGTCGTTGAGCGGGACGTTTTTGTCGGTGCCGAGCATGACAAGGTCGCCGCCCGTGAAGTCGACCCCGAAGTTTTTCTCTCCGCGCCAGGCAAAGAATCCGACCGACCCGAGAATGAGGACAAGAGACAGGGCGAGTGCGATGTGACGCTTGCCGAGAAAGTCGATGCTATGGGACGGAATCCAGTTGAGCATGCGCAACTTTTTCAGGCCGAAATTGTCCAGCATGAACCCGAAGACCGTGCGGGTGAAAAGTAACGCCGAAAACATTGAGGCGATGATGCCGAGAGTCAGGGTGATGGCGAAACCCTTGACCGGGCCGGTGGCCTGCCAGAAAAGAATGGCCGAGGTGATCAGCGTGGTCACGTTGGCGTCGAAGATGGCGGAGAAGGCTTTGTTGTAGGCCGAATTGACTGCGGCCCCGAGCGACTTGCCCTCCGCCATTTCCTCGCGGAGGCGCTCGTAGATGAGGACGTTGGCATCGATGGCCATGCCGATGGTCAGGATGATGCCGGCGATACCGGGCAGGGTAAGGACGAAATTGAACATGCTCATCGCCCCAAAGAGGAGGATGAGGTTGACCGCCAGGGCCAAGCAGGCGACGAGGCCGGCCAGCCGGTAATAAAACAGAACGAAAAGGAGGGTGAGGGCCAGTCCGAGAATACCGGCGCCGACGCCGCTGCGGATGGAGTCCGCTCCGAGCGAAGAGGAAACGCTGCGGGTCTCTTCGATCTCGACCGGCGTCTTGAGCGGGTTTTCGAGAACGCTGGCAAGGTTGCGGGCCTCTTCGTCCGAGAAGCGTCCGGTGATGACGGCCTCGCCGCCATAAATGGGTTGGCGGATATTCGGGGCGCTCTGCACGTCGCCATCGAGCATGATGGCGAGGCGCTGGCCGACATTGTTGGCCGTGAGGTCGCCGAAGATTGTGCCGCCCTCGCTGTCGAGGGTCATGGCCACGCCGTAACCTTGAACGTCGTAAAACGGATTGGCTGCCGTGACGCGGTCACCGGTGAGGTCGGCGCGCTGTTTGACCAGCAAGCGCACAGTCTGTTCCTTGCCTTCAACCACTTCGGCATACTCCTTGACGACATAACCGGGCGGAAGGACCCCTTGTCCGGCGTCAACTTGTGCCAGGACGGAGTCGCTCTGCGGGTGAACAAGGGCGAACTCGAGTTTCGCCACGCGCTGGAGTTGCTCACGGGTCCGGGAAAGTTGTTCCGTGTCGAGCCCGGGAATCTGGACCAGGATGCGGTCGCGGCCCTGGGCGGCAATGACTGGTTCGCTCACCCCGAATTGGTCCACGCGTTTGCGGATGACCTCGATGGCCTGATCGAGGGTCGTCGGGGTGATTTCCTCCCCGTCTTGGCCGACCAGACGGAGGAGGAACGAAGTGCCACCCTGCAGGTCGAGACCGAGACGGATTTTCTTCTCCGGCGGTATGACCGCTTCGAGACAGAAAGTAAGGAGCAGGACGGTGAGGACGAGCCCGATCATCCGCTTGCGGAGCGAGAGGTCGGTGAAGAAATACCAGATGAACAGGCCCAGCAGGAGCAGGCCGAAGGCGAAAGTGAGGGTCGGGTTCATGGTTTGGTGGTGGCGCGAGGTCGGGCGCGCGGAGGGGTCAATCTTCGGTCGACTTGCTCACCGAAACGACGGCGGCTTTGTCCATTTCGATTTTCACGTTATCGGCGACCTTGAGGAGGATGGTTGATTCTTTGACGTTGGCCACGATGCCGTGGATTCCCCCGCCGGTGATGACTTTGTCACCTGTTTTGATCGCGGTCACGAGCTTCTGATGTTCCTTCTGTTTTTTCTGCTGTGGGCGGATGAGAAGGAAGTAGAAGAGGACCGCGATGATGATGAGCGGGAGGAACTGAAAAAGCACCGGTGGCTGTTCGGGGGCGCCGGGAGCGGCTTGGGCGAGAAAAGTCATGAATTCCATAGAGCCGCGCAGCGTAGGCGAGGCGCGGGGCGGATCCAAGGAATTTGCGGCCCCCTTCTTTGGACTTTGCGGGGCGGGAGCGGGCCGGTAGTAAGAGCCCCCGGATGATGGAGCTTAAACTTCCTGGCTGGGAATTGGTGCGCCGCGGCAAAGTCCGCGAGGTCTACGCGCGGGAGGACCGCGTGCTTTTGGTGGCGAGCGACCGTCTCTCCGCCTTCGACTGCATCTTGCCCGACCCGATCCCGGGCAAGGGGGAGTTGCTGACCCAGCTCTCCGCTTTTTGGTTCCGGCGGCTGGACTTCATGCCGAATCACCTCCTTTCGGCGGACTTTGCCACCTTTCCAGCCGAGTTGCAGCCCTTTGCCGGCGAGTTGGCCGGTCGCGCCATGCTCTGCCGCAAGACAAAGCCCCTGCCCGTCGAATGTGTCGTCCGCGGGTATCTGGCCGGTGCGGCTTGGGAGGAATACCGGGAACACGGAACGGTGGGTGGACATGACGTGCCGCGCGGACTGCCCGAGGCATCCAAACTTCCCCAACCCCTTTTCACCCCGACAACAAAGGCATCCGAGGGTCATGACGAAGCGATTACCTGGGAAAAATGCCGCCGCCTGCTCGGCGATGATCTCGCCCACGCGGTGCGCGAGGCCAGCTTCGAGGTCTACGACTACGGCCGGGTACAGGCTGCTCGGGCCGGCGTGATCATCGCCGACACCAAGTTCGAATTCGGGTTGCTCGGCGAAGAACTTTTGCTCATCGACGAATGCCTGACCCCCGACTCCTCGCGTTTCTGGCCGGTCGAGGCATGGAATCCGGGCCAGCATCCTCCGAGTTTCGACAAACAATTCGTGCGGGACTGGTTGTTGCAGTCCGGTTGGGACCGTCAGCCGCCCGCTCCGCATTTGCCGCCGGAAATCATCGCGCAGACCGCGGCGAAATACCGCGAGGCCTACGAACGCCTCGCGCTCGGTCGCCACCCGGAGTGAACGCGGAGATCGACCAATTCCTCCTGTATCTCGCCACCGAGCGGGGACTTTCCGACAACTACCAGCTGAGCACGCGGTCCTCGCTTGAACTTTTCGCCCATTGGTCTGGGGAGTCCGGTCGTGGCGGGGTTTGGTCGGCGGTGACCCCCGAGCAAATCGGCGAATTCCTCGGCTGGCGCAAAAAGGGCGGCGCTGCCGCGGCGACCATCCGCCTTCATGCCGTGGCCTTGCGCATTTTTTTCCGCTTCCTTGTGCAGCGCAGGATGCTCGAAGGCGATCCGACCGAATTCCTCGGTGTTCCGAAGGTCGAGCGCTACTTGCCCGAAACACTCTCCACACCGGAGGTAACCCGCCTGATCCAAGCGGCGGCCGGCGGGACTCCGCTCGAAAGGCGCGACCGCGCCATCGTCGAATTGCTTTACGCCAGCGGGTTGCGCGTTTCCGAACTCTGCCAAGCGCGTCTGGAAAACCTCGATCTGGAACACGGCTTCATCCGCGTGGTCGGCAAAGGGAACAAACAGCGGTTGGTTCCGGTCGGTTCGGGTGCGCGGCAGGCGCTAGAGCGCTACCTGTCCTCCGGCCGCCCGGAATTGGTCAGCCCGAAAACGGGTGGCGAAGTGTTTTTGTCCGTGCGGGGAAGAAAGTTGACCAACCAGCGCATCTGGCAACTGCTCAGGGAGTTGGCTGCCCGGGCCGGTTTGGAAAAAAACGTCCATCCGCACATGCTGCGGCACTCCTTCGCCACCCATTTGCTCCAAGGCGGCGCCGACTTGAGGATCATCCAGGAAATGCTCGGCCATGCCGACATTTCGACCACCCAAGTTTACACTCATGTCGACACCCGGGGCCTGCAACTGGCGCATCGTCAGTTCCATCCGCGCGCCAAAAAGTAAAGCGTGCCGCCCGCGCGGGATTGGGCAATCCTCCGATTATGTCCACCTACGCCACGCCCGTCTCCGATTTGGCCGCGCGGGAGCAGAGCTCCTTCCTTGTCCGGGTTTACGCGCATCTTATCCTCGCCGTCCTCCTTTTTGTCGGTTTGGAGGTTTGGTTTTTCCGCAGCGGGATGGCCAATACCGTGCTGCAGATCTTTTCCGGTGTCTCCTGGCTCGTCGTGCTCGGCGGCTTCATGCTTCTCTCGTGGGTGGCCACGCTCATCGCCGTGCCGTCCGTCTCACGACCGCTGCAATACCTCGGGTTTTTCCTCTACGTGCTCCTGCAGGCGCTCATCACCATTCCGTTGCTGGCCGCGGCGGACAGCGCGGCACCGGGTGTCATTGCCAGTGCGGCGCAAGCCACGATCGGAGGGTTCCTGCTCCTCACAGCGGTGGTGGTGACCACCGGGAGGAACTTTTCTTTCCTACGCACGTTTCTCATCTGGGGCGGGCTGTTTGGCTTGGCGGTCATTGTCTGTGCCGTTCTTTTCAAGTTCGACCTGGGGACCTGGTTCAGTGTGGCCATGATTGCGCTGGCTGGCGGGTCGGTGCTCTACACGACATCGAATGTCATGCGCGGATTCCCGCCGAATGCCGACGTGGCAGCCTCGATCCAGCTTTTCGCCGGCATGACCATGATGTTCTGGTATGTCCTGCGCCTCTTCATGGCGCGGCGCTGAGTTTGGTGCAGAAGGTGGATCGCGCCGTCCCGGCGCGATTAATCGTGTGGCTTATCGCGATAGGGACATCGCGATCCACCTCAGAGAGCGACGTACCATTGCCAATCGTCGGGACTGGCACAGAGATGTTTGACGACCGGATTGCGGCGGATGTAGTCGTATTTCAAATTGGCTTCGGCCTCGTTGCGCAGACGGTGGTCGAAGAAGTTGTCCTGCCAGGCAATTCCGTGCTCTTTGGTATGGTATCTTTTCCACTGGCCGATGACGCGTGACATCGATTCCTGCGCTGGGAAGGACAAGATGGCGTGCAGATGATCGGGCATGAGCAGGAAAATTGTCGCATGCCAGCGCTGCCGGTTTTGGTAAAAAGCGACCGAGTCTAGGAGATGCGTAGCAATCTTCGGGTCTGTCAACGGACGGAGGTATTCCTGGGACACGCGGACGCGGATATGAAATCGTGATCCGTCAGGAATCCAAGACGGCACCGCGTGGTGCAGCTTTTTTCCGAAAGGCGGGTGGATCGCGCCGTCCCGGCGCGATGTGTCTTGGGGCTTGATCGCGATAGAACCGAAGCGATCCGGAGTCCGCCGCGGCGACCAACTGACCGCGCAGATAGGCCTTAGGCAAACATCGCGATCCACCTTGGCCACTTTGTTCATCTCCTCTTTTCTGCTGTGTCTTCGTGCCGCTGGAGCAACTCGAAGTCGATCATGGTGTAAACGATCTTGCCGCGGCGGTGCAGAAGTACGCCGTCGGAGCGCGGGCGCACAATAAGATGGCGCGGTTTGTTGTCGAGCACGCGGTAACCGAGTCGTGACAGCGCGTGGTTGCTTGAACGGGTCAGCAGGACCAAGAGTTCCTCGTCCAGCAAACCGAGTCGTGAAGCCTCCTCGGCATCGATGCCGTCGATCCAGGCGAAAATTTCGATGTAGTCCCGCCCGGGATCGAGGGTGATCCGCGTTAGCCCGTTCTCGAACTGGTCTTCGGCCATGGCTTCTTGGTGCGTGCGGAAGATGTCCATATGGCGCCCGGTCTGCCACAGCGGGTATTTCTCCGGAGGAGCATAGACGGCGAGCGGCAATTTGGTGCGCAAACGGTGCGGGCCGTGGTTGAGGATGTTGCTGCGCAATTGGTGGAGCAGCCCGAACTCGGCAAAGGGTGAAAGGAAGCGCGCATCGGCCACCGCACCGTCCGGCAGGGAATCGAGGAATTCGTCCGGAATGAAAAGCGGGACGTCCTGCGCGAGTCGCGAGAATTTCACCACAAGGTCACGCGGAGGGAGTCCGTCCGGAGTGCTCCGCGCGCGGTAGACGGTGCCGGTGCTGCCGCCCAGCCGCTCGCCCCGCACACTCAAATCTTTGCGGTCCCACCAGCGGTCCGGCTGGAGGTAATCGGACCAATGCCATGCCGGGCGGCTGATGTAGAGCTCGCCGCCATCCCGCTGCGGGACCAAGGCGTAGTCGACGCCGAAAACCCGGGCGCGGCGATCTGCGGGGAGGATTTGGAACGGTGGACGCTCTTCCATATAGGCCGGGTCCGCGGCAGAGGGCATCAGCGATTGCCCATCATGCCGGGCGGCGCTTCGGTGTAGCCGTAGGGACCGACGGGCATGCCGACGTAGTAGAGGCGGTTGCTTGCCACTTTGCCGGAAGCGGTGTCGAAGATCATGACGGGACGTCCGCCGCCGGTCGGCCGCGCCGAGATGGTGTCGACCAGAATGTAGCGGGGAATGTTCTGCGCGCCGCGCTGGCGGGCTTGCTCGACCAGCATTTGTCCGCGTTGTTCGGCCAGCATGCGCTGGTCGCGGCCGACTTGCATGTTTGTCGCGGCCACGGCGAGAGCGCCTGCCCCCGCGGCGGCGCCGAGCGCGATGGGAATCGCGGAGCTGGCCGGCACCCCGGTGGTGCCGAGGGCGATACCGGTGGCGGCTCCGGCCAGACCGGCGGCGAGCAGTCCTGCTTCGGTGGCGCTGAAGTTTTCACAGCCCGAAGTGCCCAGCGAGCCGGCGGCGGCGAGGGCGGCGCAGTAGCGGAGAGCGCGTTGCATGGATTCTCCATAGTGCATGAGGGAGAATGTGCAAGCTGCAGATGTAAAGACGGACCACGGGGCTTTGCAGGCGCCGGACCGTAGGCTACGCTCACTGGTGATGAATCTGAGCGAAGAACAGAAAAAACTGGTTGCCGCGTGGGTGGCGGAGGGGGCCTCGTTGGCCGAGGTGCAGCAGCGCCTGAAAGAGGAATGCGCCATGTCTGTCACCTACATGGATGTGCGTTTTTTGGTCGATGACCTGCAGTTGCAGCTCAAGGAGCAGCCCAGGCAAAGCGAGGCGGTCGAGCGTTTGGCTGCGGCCAAGCAGGAGGGCGAGAGTGCGCGCTCCGGTCCGGCGCCCGGCGGGGTCAGTGTGACGATGGACAGCATTACCAAGCCGCAGTCCATGGCCAGCGGGAAGGTGACTTTTTCCGATGGTGAAACGGCCGACTGGATGCTCGATCAGACCGGACGCCTCGGCTTGAACCCGGTTACGCCGGGTTACCGTCCATCGCAGACGGACGTCGCGGCTTTCCAGCAAGAACTGCAGCGTGTCGCGCAGGGCTTCTGATCCCCGCTACTGCATCACATTGTTGAACCACGACTCGTAACGCTGGTCCTGGGCCTGACGCCGCAAGGATTGGCGGTTTTGGAAGGCGTCCCACTTCTGGTTGCGATGGTAAAGATCGCGTTGCAGTGTGTAGGTGGGATCTTGGTAAGGATCTTGATTCGCGCAGCCGGCGGACGCAACGGCGAGGGCGAAGAGGAGAAGGACTTTCATTGATCAGAGGGTAGGCGGATTAGCCGGCCTTTGTGAAGTCCAGTGCGGCGAGGCGCCGGGCTGCTTCGATGGCGCGCTCGCGGCTGTTGAAGGCGGAGATGCGGAAGTAACCTTCGCCGGCCGCCCCAAAGCCGCTGCCGGGGGTGGTGACGATGTTGGCTTCCCGCAGGAGGAAGTCGAACATGGTCCAGCTGGGGACGCCCTCGGGTCCGCGCACCCAGATGTAAGGCGCATCGATGCCGCCATAAACCCGGAGACCGGCCCCGCTTACCGCCTCGCGCAGGATGCGGGCATTCTCCATGTAGAAATCGACCAGTGCATCCACCTCTTGTCTGCCGTTAGGCGAATAGATTGCCTCGGCGGCGCGTTGCACCGGGTACGACACGCCGTTGAACTTCGTGGTGTGGTTGCGCAGCCAGAGGGGGTAGAGCGGTTTGCTTTCACCGCCGCGGGTTTGCCCGTGGAGCGATTTCGGCACGACAGTGAAGGCGCAACGGAGTCCGGTGAAGCCGCCGTTTTTCGAGAAGCTGCGGAATTCAATGGCGCAGTCGCGCGCGCCGTCGATCTCGTAAATGGAGTGAGGTACACCGGGGGTGCGCACGTAGGCTTCGTAGGCGGCATCGAAGAGGATGATGGCTTTGTGTTTCCGTGCGTAATCAACCCAAGCGGTGAGCTGTTCGCGGGTAGCGACGGCGCCGGTCGGGTTATTCGGATAGCAGAGGTAGATCAGATCGACGGGTTCTTTCGGGATGGCGGGGACAAACCCGTTTTCGGCGGTGCAGGGGAGATAAACGACGCCAGCATAAGCGCCGGATTCGTCGGCATCGCCGGTGTTGCCGACCATGACATTGGTGTCGACGTAAACGGGATAGACCGGATCGGTGATGGCCACGCGGTTGCCGGGGCCGAAGATGTCGAGGATGTTGCCGCAGTCGCACTTCGAGCCGTCGGAGACAAAGATTTCGTCGTCAGCGATGTCGAGCCCGCGGTCGCGAAAATCGTGTTGCGCGATGGCCTGGCGGAGGAAGTCGTAGCCTTGTTCGGGTCCGTATCCGCGGAAGGTGTCGCGGTGGCCCAGTTCATCGACCGCTTTGTGCAGCGCCTCACGGCAGGCCGCGGGGAGGGGTTCGGTCACATCACCGATCCCGCAGCGAATGACCCGGCCGGCCGCGTCGGGATGAGCCTCGGTGAAAGCTTTGACCCGCCGCGCAATCTCGGGGAAGAGGTAGCCGGCTTTGAGTTTGGAATAGTTTTCGTTGAGGTAGGCCATGGGAAAAGAAGGTGGAGTTTAGAACGCAGAGCGAAGATGTCAAAGAGCGACGGGATGCGACCGCCAGCCGTGGCCTGCTGTCCTCTTCTGCACATACCAACCAAGCGCAGAGGCAATCCAGCCACAGCCGAGTCCTCGAACCGAGGCTTGGCGAGATAGGTCGCCGTGGCGATCAACTGATACCGTAACGCAGTGGAGATGGGTCGCCGCGGCGACCAAACAGACAGCTCGAAGAGCTGAGCACAGCGTTCAAATTAAGACCCCTCAAGCCGCCAACTTGGTGAAGTCGCCTTTGACTTTGGCGGTGATCCGGTTGGCTTGTTTCATGATCCGGCGGAAATCGCAGGCTGTTTGGATATTGAACCAGAACTGTGGGCTTTGTTTGAAAAATTTGCCCAGCTTGAGTGACATCTCGGGCGTAATGGCGCGGCGCCCAAGCACGATTTCGTTGATACCGCGAGGGCTGACACCCAAGGCCCGGCCCAGCGCGTTCTGCGAAATGCCCATCGGCTCAAGGTAGTCTTCGAGCAGGATTTCCCCGGGAGTGAGCGGCGTTTTCATTTTCATATCCTATAGCGTTATAGGGGGCTGTCCATGGTAGTCCGTGATCGAGACATCGGCCGGGCCTTGTGCGGTCCAGCGGAAGACAATGCGCCACTGGTCGTTGATCCGGATTGAGTGCCAGCCGGCTGCCCGGCCCTTGAGTGGTTCAAGTCTGTTTCCCGGTGGAACGGCAAGGTCCTGCGCCTGTTCAGCCGCATCCACCGCGATCAGCTTGCGCAGGGCGACGCGGGCAATCTGGGAAAAGCGGCGGTTGGCCTCCTCCCGGAAGAGTTCCTCTGTGTTGTCGTCGCCGAAGGAAACAATCATGCGTTGCCGGGCATCTTAGGAACGTCATGCGCTGGCGGAAGGCGAAACTAGGGAGGAAGGAAAACTTAGCCACCGATAGACGTAGCTGAGTCTGCGAATGGTAACGCATTGGAGCTCGGTCGCTGCGGCTGCGAGGCCGCAAACGAATAAACGAGGATGACTGGGAAATGGCATTTGCCGTCTGATTGCCTCCCGATTAACACCGAGTCTTATGCCGCATATGTCCCCGGGTAGGGCGGGGCCTTTGCCTATGGGCCATCTTCACTGCGCTCCGGTTGCACCCGCCGTGCGCCCCCCAAAGAAGGGCGACTATCCCGGCGCGCCGAGGATCCGCACACGGCGGACTGGGTGCCGCGCCCTACCTCTTCGCCCATGTCGATCCCCCAGTTACTTCCCAGCACACACCGCGCCAACGCGCGGGTTCAGGGACTCTGGGCCGTCTCGCAAAGCATCGGCTGCGGCCGCCGCAACCGTCAATTTCACCCGCATTACGGCGACGAGATACTGTTTGCGCAGAGGCTGAAACATAGTAGATCTCTCTTTCTGTTGTCATCGTTTCTGGTGTGCCGGCCGCGGATCTCCAATTTTGACAGCGGCAGGTAATGTCGGTGTTGGTCGCGGCCGGAGAAAACACGCTTATGAAACACCCGCTCGCCTTCGGCGCCGTTCTCTACGTCGCACTGATGACCATTTCCGCTGCCCGCGCGCAGACAGAACTCTATATCGATTCTGGAACCACCGCACCTATGACACGGAGCTTCACTTCAGGATCCAACGGTTATTCGGAAATCTATGAGGCTTTGTTAGTCACTTCTTCTAACAACGTATTGATCGTTTCCAACACAGGCACCCTGCTCAATGCCAGTGGCTCCACCTATATCGGATACAAGGGTTCCGGGGGTAATAACCTCACCATTGCAGGCGGTGGAGTATTCAAAGGAACCGCTGCCTTTGTGGGATACACGAACAGCGCCGCCAGCAACTCGGTTCTGGTTACAGGGGCTGGTTCCAGTTGGACCAACAGCGGTGATCTGAACTTCGGTCGTTATAGTTCGGGAAACAGTATGGTGGTTTCGGACGGCGGGCTGGTCTCCGCTGCTAATCTCTACATGTCGAGTCTCGCTGGCGGGGGTAATGCAATCCAAGTGACGGGTTTGGGATCTCGCTTGGTTGCAAACAGTGGTTTCGAGATCGGTAAGGCCGGGACGGGCGGTAACAGCGTCACGATCTCCAACGGTGGAAGGGTGGAGAATAATTCCGGCTATGGGTTCATCGGCTATGCCGCCACAGCTTCGAACAACTCGGTGACGGTGACCGGGACTAACTCCCGCTGGAGCAACAGTCCATCTTTCGGGTTTTATGTGGGCTAGCAAAGCAGCGGTAACAACCTGGTCATTTCCAACGGAGGGGGCGTGAATAGCACGGCGGCAGGGATCGGCGATGCAGTCACCTCCTCCAATAACTCCGTTCTGGTGACGGGAGCCGGCTCCTTCTGGAGCAATAGCGGATCAATGACTTTGGGAAATCTTGGCGCCGGCAACAGTCTGGTCATCTCCAATGGAGCGAGGGTGGTGAGTTCAAGCGGCCTGTCCTTAGGCCAATTTGCAGGCTCCACCAATAACTCGGTCCTGGTAACGGGACTAGGATCGAGCTTCAGTAGTACGAACAGCTTGCTGATCGGGCCAAGGGGAGGGGGAGTTTTCACGGTGGCTGACGGTGGCTCCATGGCAGCCAGAGACATCACGATTGCTTCGGAAGCGGGGTCTTCAGGTGTGCTGAACGTCGGCTACGGGGCTGCCATCTCCACCGGCACCATCACCATCACCACCGGGGCTACGAATTCCACCGGCACCCTGAACTTTATCGACTCGGTGGGCGCCATCAGTGAGACGACATTCGGTGCTTCGACCGTCACCTTCGGGATCGGAACTGCCACGATCAACATGAATCAGGGAAATGCTGTCACCATTGCTTCTACAATCAACGGCGGTGGCACTCTCAATCAACTTGGACCGGGACAGACATTCCTCTCGGGTAACAGCACCTTCTTCACCGGCTCCACAGTCATCAGTGGCGGCTCCCTTTGGGTAACGGGTGCCAATGCCCTGGGCAGTAGCAAGGTCACTCTCAACGGGGGTCTACTTGCTCTTCCTTACGGCGTCACCCTTTCCAACTCCTTTGACTGGAACTCCTCGGGATCGATTTATTTAGGGGGAAGTTCCAGCTCTGTGAGCCCTCTGACCATGGCTGGCGGCACCCTCACGCTCACGGGCAGTTCCCTTCACACTTTTTCACTGGATTACACATATCGTCTCAGCACCGACCCCGCGCAGATCCTTGTTGGGGTCGGCGGAAATTCGGCCAGTCAGTTCGGTGTCTCCGGCCGGGATAACTACGCCCTGTTCGTCAGCAATAACACGCTTTGGGTCACGCTCGGCAACCTCTATGTAGGAACCAACTCCACGCCGGCAACCAAGAGTTTCACATCCGGCACTCTGGAATACAACAACACCTACGTCGGCTTCTCCCCCACAGCCTCGAACAACACCCTCAATGTATCCGGCGCAGGTACCGTCCTGACCAACCACACCGACCTCTACGTCGGCTACGAGGGCAGCAGCAACACGATGCAGGTGGCCAACGGTGGCACCGTGGCGAACACCATCGGCTTCATCGGAAATGCCTCCACCTCCTCCAACAACAGCGTGCTCGTAACCGGGGCGAACTCGCTCTGGACCAACAGCGCTAATCTCTATGTCGGCTACGGCGGCAGCGGCAACAACCTCACCATCGCTGACGGTGGCACCGTGGCGGCCTCGAACATCAGCATCGCCTCACAGGCCGGTTCCTCCGGCACACTCAACATCGGTCGCTTCGGAACCAACGACACCGCGGGCACGATCAACGCCCCGACCATCGCCTTTGGAAGCGGCACGGGCGCGATCAACTTCAACCAGAGCAATGCGGTGACGATCACCAGCGCCATTTCCGGCAATGGTGCGGTGAACCAACTCGGCACCGGCACGACGATCCTGAGTGCGTCGAACACCTATACGGGTGGCACGATGGTCTCGGCGGGATCGCTCGTCGGCACGACGGCCAGCCTGCAGGGCGCGATCACCAACAATGCGGCGGTAACCTTCGATCAGAGCACCGACGGCACCTACAGCGGGGCGATGAGTGGCAGTGGCTCCCTGAGCAAAACCGGCATCGGCCGCCTCAGCCTGAGCGGGAGCAGCAGTTACAATGGCGCAACCACGGTCTCGGCCGGCGACCTCAACCTCTCCGGTGGATCGATCACCAACTCTGCGGTCACCGTGGCCTCCGGCGCGAGCCTCAGCGGCTACGGCTCGGTCGGCACGATCGGCGGCGCGGGCGCGATCAATCCGGGCAACAGCCCCGGCATTCTGACCACCCCGCAAGTGATCCCTTCGGGCGGAACGACTTTCAACTTTGAAATGACCGGCACTGCTCCGATCTACAGTAATGCGGCCAGCAGCACGAACGACCTCATCCGGATCACGGGCATGCTACCGACCACGCCATTCAGTCAGGCCCTCACCGCGAGCAACGGCATCAACATTTACTTCAGCGGAGCCGCGCTCTTCACCGGCAGCACCGCGGTGCAATATAAAGGTGGCTTTTTCACCGACCAGTCAGCGAGTTTCGCCGGCTTCATCACCAACGCGACGTACAATTACTACTTCGCCAACGCGATCGGGACCAATTCCTATAACGGGGCCAATTACTACAGCAAAGCCCAATACGAAACCGCCGTGCTATCGAACAACCTGATGACCATCACCATCACAACGGTGGCCCGCGCCGCCGATTTCGGCAGTGGCAACGTGAACGGGCAGGTCATGCAAATCGACGTCATCCCCGAGCCGAGCACCTACGCGCTGCTCGTGCTGGCGGTGATTGGGTTGGGCGTGCAATGCTGGCGCCGACGGCGGAAGGTGGCCTGATTTTTTTGAACAGCAGGTAGCGAAGGGGGAAGCCACTCAGCTCTTCGAGTTGCCCAACGAGTGAGTCGTCTATTCGCCGAGGGCCTCGGCCACCGCGCGCTGGAAGACGGATTCCTCGGGGGTGAGGTCGGTCCAGCGCTGGAAAATTTGCATGGCCAATTGCACGAGCATTTCCACCCCGTCGACGGTGCGGCAACCGTGGTCACGGGCCGTGGCGAGGAAAGGGGTGATGCGTGGATTGGTGATCACATCGACCACGGCGCAGTCCGTGCTGACCGTATCCCAAAGCACCGGCACCGGCTCCAGTTCGGGCGCGCAGCCCAGATGGGTGGCGTTCATGAGCAATGTGGTGCCGGCCGGCACTTCCACTTCCCGCTGCCATGCCTGCCATTGGCTGGGCACGCCGCTGGCTTTCTCAACGAGGGCGGCCACTTCGCGCCCCTGCTCTTCGCGGCGCGTCACAAGGGTCATCTTGGCGGCTCCGGCCCAGGCGATTTCTACGGCCATGGCGCGTCCGGCACCGCCGGCGCCGAGCATGACCACGTGCTGACCGCGCAGAGGCACCACTTTTTCGATCGCTTTGACCACGCCCTTGCCGTCGTTGTTGTGGCCGACGAGACGACCCTTTTCGATCGTCACGTAATTGGCGGCGCCGATGGCGCGCACGTCATCGTCGACTTCGTCGAGCAGCGGAATAACCGCCACTTTGTAGGGCACGGTGACGCACATCCCGCGGTAGCCGAGCGGCACGAGGGCGGCCACGGCCAGGCGGAGGTCGGATTCGGAGGCGATGTTATTTTTCCAAAATTGCCAAGGCAGTCCGTAATGCGCGTAGACCGCGTCGAACATGCGGTCGATCGGGTTCTCGGCCACCGGGTGACCGAGCATGCCGGTCATTTGTTTTTGCGGAGGGATCATGGTCGGATGCTACCTCGGCTCTGGGCGGCGGCTCAAGGGGGAGGTGGCGAGCAAAGAAAAAAACCCGAGGCGTTGGGGCCTCGGGTTTTTTGGTGAGAAGATGGTGTGCGCGGATTACAGCGCGGCGAGGTAGTTTTTCTCGGCTTGGTCCCAGTTAACGGTGTTCCACCAGGCTTTGAGGTAATCGGGGCGGCGGTTTTGGTAGTTGAGATAATACGCGTGTTCCCAGACGTCGCAGCCGATGACGGGTGTGCCTTCGACGCCGGCGACGGCTTTGCCCATGAGGGGGCTGTCTTGGTTGGCGGTGGAGACGACTTCGAGTTGGCCGTTGTTGACCACGAGCCAAGCCCAGCCGCTGCCGAAGCGCGTGGCGCCGGCTTTTTCAAAGGCCTCTTTGAAGGCGTCGAAGCTGCCGAATTTGGTGTTGATGGCCTCAGCGAGTTTACCCTTCGGCTCACCGCCGGCGTTGGGGCCCATGATGGTCCAGAAGAAAGAGTGGTTGGCGTGGCCGCCGGCATTGTTGCGCAGGGCGGTGCGGATGGCCTCGGGCACAGAGGCGAGGTCGGCGATCAGTTCGTTGACCGGTTTGGCCGCCAGGTCGGGATGGTCTTTGAGCGCGTTGTTCGCGTTGGTGATGTAGGCCTGATGGTGTTTGTCGTGATGGATTTCCATCGTGCGCGCGTCGATGTTCGGTTCGAGGGCGTTGTTTGCGTAAGTGAGAGGTGGAAGTTCGTAGGCCATAAAGTTGATTTATTGAAACTGCAACGTATCGGCCGGCGGCGGCGGGAGCAAGCGGGACCGTATCAATCCACCGTCGAGATGGTGTAACCGCGCTCGCGCAGGGCGGCGGCCGCCATGGGGGTCAGTTGGCCATCGGTCCACAATTCGGCCCCTGCGGGGGGCGCGCCTTCGCTCTGGAGCAAGGCTTGGGAAATCTCATCGGCGGTGGGTGTCCACCAAAGGAGGTCAGCCGGTAGGGGAACAACCAACTCGTTTTGCTCCGAAACGGCAACCGGCAGCGCGTGAAATATCTCAAGGCGGGCCAGCGGTCCCTGCGCGGCCACGCGGCGTGCGAGCAGAGCAGCAACTTCCCGGTAGTAGGTCGCATCCGCGCTATCCTCCACCCCGGCACAAGCGGCAACGAAACGTGGGATGCCCTTCTTCGTCCCCAATTGCTTGAGGGCATCGACCAGCACGGTGGTCGATGCGGGGGTGAACCAGCGGTTGGCGAAAAGTGCGGCGATGGTGTCCGGCGGAACGCCGAGCGAACTCAGGTCCTCGCGATCCGAGGCGCGCAAGTCGGCCGCGGAGGACGAGACAATTTTTTTCGTCAGATTGCCGCTGATATTCAACCCGGTGACTGTTCCGGAGACGGCCGCAGGCGCGACCAGCATGGTGAGGGCCTTCACTCCGATGCCGCCGAAATAGGCCGCGGAGGCGGTCTCGTTGAGGATATTTTGGAAGGTTTCGTCCGGCAGGTAGGGGTCAACCCCGAGGGAGACGGCCAACTGACGCTTGATGCTGCCGAGGCCGATGAGGTCCGAGGCGGCTGTGGAGTTCGCGCTGCCTTCGGCGATCTGGCGGCTGTTTTCTTTGATTTGTCGGCCGGTACGTTTGAGGAAGTTCATCGCTCCCTTGGGCATGGCGGCGAGTGTCTTGGCCGGATCGGTGACCAGCTTGGCGGCTGCTTCGATCGGTGCCTTGGCAGCTTTGCCGGCGGCCCGGCCGAACATTTTTTCACGATCCATTTTCCCGAGTTCGGCGATGGCGCGGAGCATGCCGGCATAGGCGGCGAGGTTTTCCCGGCCGGAAAGGGAAAATCGTCCCCGCGGACCCGTGCCGGAAAAGCGCAAACTGGCGCCATCCGGTTCCGCCAGGGGATCAAGCACCAAGCCGGCGCCGTCGATTGTTTCGGCGGAAACATAATCTGCCGCGGCGACCGGAACCGGGGTTTCGTGGGGTGCCTCCGCGGCGCGCGCGGGGTCGGTCAAGAGTCGGCAGGCGAGCAGAGCGAGGACGAGGGTGAGGTTGTTTTTCATGCAGAAGTTGGTTTCGGAAAGAAGGGTCTCAAGCCTCCTCCAAGGCGCCGTCGCGGATGTGGAGGATGCGGTCGCCGCGGGCGGCGAGGTTGGTGTCGTGGGTCACGGCGAGGAGCGTGGTGCCGTGCTCCCGGGCCAAACCGAGGAGGAGGTCGACGATTTCCCCGCCGGTGCGGGAGTCGAGGTTGCCGGTGGGTTCGTCGGCGAAGAGCATGCCGGGACGATTGACCAGCGAGCGGGCGATGGCCACGCGTTGCTGTTCGCCGCCGGAGAGTTCGGAGGGAAGGTGTCCGGAGCGATCGGCAAGGCCGACTTGCTTGAGCAAGCCGGCGGCGCGGGCCAAGTCGGGGCGGCCGCCGATGAGTCCGGGCAGCGCCACATTCTCCAACGCGGTCAATTCGGGCAGAAGCATGTAGCTCTGGAAGACGAAGCCCATGCGCGTGTTGCGCAGTTCGGCTTGGCGGGCGGCGGAGACGCTGTAGAGGTCTTCATTTTCGAAACGGACTTCGCCGGTGGTGGGACGCTCGAGCCCGGCCAAGGTGTAGAGGAGGGTGCTTTTGCCCGCCCCGGAGGCGCCGCAGAGGAAGACGGTCTCGCCGCGGAGCACGGTCAGGTCGAGTCCGCGCAGGATTTCGAGGGTGGAACTGCCGAGACGGAACGACTTGCGGAGTTCGCGGGCCTGCAAATGGACGTCGTCCGCCATGGAATCAAAAGATAGCGGCTTCGAGACGCGCGCGGAGTTCGGCGATCGGGATGCGCTCCTGCTGCATGGAGTCGCGATGGCGCAGGGTGACGGTGTCGACTTTTTCGGGTCCGTTTTCCCCGATGGTGTCGAAGTCGACGGTGACGCAAAATGGCGTGCCGATTTCGTCCTGTCGGCGATAACGACGGCCGATGGCACCGGCTTCGTCATAAAAGATATTCATGTGACGGCGCAGCGAGGCTTCGACTTCGCGGGCTTTGGCCACGAGTTCGGGCCGGTTCTTGAGCAGCGGGAAAATGGCGCATTTGACCGGGGCGATGCGCGGATGGAGGCGTAGGACGGTGCGTGTCTCGGCTTTGCCTTTTTCGTCGGTCACGGTCTCCTCGTCGAAGGCCGCCGCGAGCACAGCGAGGGCCATACGGTCGAGTCCGGCGGACGGCTCGATCACATGGGGCAGGTAAAAGCCTTTGAAAAGCTTGTCCGCATAAGCAGCGATTTCCTCGCGGGTGGTGTCCGCACATTTGCGGTCCTCGAAAAGTTCGTCGATGAATTCTTTTTTCTGCTCGTTGCTAAGTTTTTCGGCGGCAGCCTTGAGTTCCTCATCGAAGACTTCCAGCTGTTTGCCGGAGAATTTCTGGTGCTGCGAGAGGTCGAAGTCGCCGCGGGCCGCGATGCCTTCCAGTTCCTCCGTGCCGAAGGGGAACTTGAAAAGGATGTCCACCGTGGCGCGCGCGTAGTGGGCGAGTTCCTCCGGTTTTTGCCAGTGGTAATCGAGCACGTCGGTGCCCAGTCCGACGGAGTCGTAATATTTGGTGCGCTGGTCGACCCAATAGCGGTGCCACATTTCCCAGCCCCACGCGGGGTTCGGGGCGGAAAGGTCGGCGCCCTCCCTCCATTTTTCGACGTGTCCATGGATGAGACACACGGCGTCGTCGGGGCGGATGAAGAATTCCAATTCCATCTGCTCGAACTCGCGGGAGCGGAACGTGTAATTGCGCGGGGTAATTTCGTTGCGGAAGGCTTTGCCGATTTGCGCGATACCAAAGGGGACTTTGACCCGCGAGGAATCGAGGACGTTCTTAAACTGCACGAAAATGGCCTGCGCCGTCTCGGGGCGGAGGTAGCAAATGTTGTCCTCACTCTCGACGGGACCGTAGTGGGAGCGGAACATCAGGTTGAATGGACGCGGAGCGGTCAGTTCGCCGCCGCAGTGCGGGCACGGTGTGACCAGACCCGTGATGGCCATTTGTTCGGTGGCGAGAAATTTGTAGAGCTCGGTGGCATCCGCCGGACCGCGGCCCTTCTCGATTTCCTCCGCAACCCAGGAAATGGTCACATCCGGATTGCGGACCAGCGCGAGATTGGGGGCGAGCTGCTTGCCTTTGCCCTTGCCCCACTTGAGAAGGACCGCCGGCTGGAAGCGATTGGTGCCCGGTTCAATCAGCTCCGCAATGGATTGCGTCCAATTCTGCTCCGCCATCATGGCCCACCATTGGTCGGACCGTACCAGCTTCTTGCAGTGTTTGCAGGTGCTCATCGGGTCGCTGAAGGTGTCCACGTGGCCGCTGGCCGTCCAAACGGTCGGATGCATGATGATGCTGGCATCCAGACCGACGACATCGTCGCGGTCGCGCGTCATGGTTTGCCACCATGTGTCGCGAAGGTTGCGCTTCAATTCCGCGCCCATCGGACCGTAATCCCAGAAACCGTTGAGGCCGCCGTAGATTTCGGAGGACTGGAAAATGAAGCCGCGTCTCTTGCAGAGACTGACGATTTTTTCCATCCGTTGTTGAGCTTCTTTGGACATGAAAGGCCAATCTTAGCGGCGTGGACTCCGCGCGTCACGCCAGAGGTTTCAGGCCGGCCTCAATCTCGCGGCGCTTTGGCTCGAGGAAGGGTGGCAGGGAAAGTGTTTCGCCGAGCTTGTCGAGCGGTTCGTCGGTAGTGAAACCGGGCTCGTCGGTGGCAATTTCGATGAGGATGCCGTTGGGTTCACGGAAGTAGAGGCTGCGGAACCAATGACGGTCGACGGGACCGCTGCTGGGCGTACCGGATTCGGCCAAATGCTGCGCCCACGCTTGGTAGTCCGCCTGCGTGGTGCGGAGGGCCAGATGATGGACGCCGCCGGCACCCTGGCGTGCGGCGGGGATGTCTGGATCGACCCGCAGGTGAAGTTCGCGTGCAGATCCGAGTTTCGAGCCGATTTGGTAGACGTGCACATCGCGTCCGTCCATCGGGTAAGTGCCGACATTTGGCAGGTGCAGCAGTTCACGGAAGACACGGTCGGTCGGTTCGAAGGTTGGCACGTTGAGGAGCAAAGGACCCAGACCGCGGATCTGGTGTCCGGCGGGAACGGGGCTTTGCTCCCAGACGGCGGCAGCCGGTTCGTCGTCGACGATGAGGCTCAAGCGTTGGCCTTCGGGATCCTCAAAATCCAGCACCGGCTTGCCGTTGCGTTCGGTGACGGAATCTCCCGAGCCCAGTCGATCGCGCCACCATTCGAGCGAGGCGGTGCTGCCGACCCGCAGACCGGTTCGCGTCACGCTGCGTGTCCCGCGGCGTTCGGGTGCCGCGGGCCAATCGAAAAAAGTGAGATCTGTTCCCGGCGTGCCGGCGCCGTCGGCGTAGAACAGATGGTAGGCCGAGACGTCATCTTGGTTGACCGTTTTTTTGACCAAGCGCAGGCCGAGGTTGCGGGTGTAGAAATCATGGTTGTCGCTTGCGCGAGCGGTGATCGCGGTGACGTGATGGAAGCCGTGGAGTTTCATGAAAGCCGTTCCAGCCCGAGGATGCGCACCGCAACGCCGTCCGCGGAGCAGGTGTGACGGGGTTCGGGCGCGAGGTTCCCGAATCCGGCGAGGGTGGCGGGGAAGACGGAGAATTCCTCGACCTTCGCCGCGCGGAATTCGTAAGGGGGATGGGCTACGGTGCCGCGGAAGAGTTGTCCGCCACGGCTGGAGTAGAGGTGGTAGCGTTCGAGGAGGAAAAACTCGAGGCTGCCGGGAGCGGCGATCCGGGTCGCGCCTTCCGGCCGCCAGACAAAGCGGGATTCTTCCGAAGTGCCGCGCCGGGTGGAGCGGTAGTCGATGAGGGATCCGAAACCGGCCCGCATCTTGGCGTGTTGGTAAGGCAGGCCGAAAAAAATGCGGGCAATGAGGACGGCGAGCGATTGGTTGCAGTCGAGCGAGTAGAACCAGACGCCGGGGACGCCGCGGTCGTCGTGCACGTAAGTGCGGACGTTGAGCTCGAGAAAATTCGAGATGGGTCCGACGGCGGGGAGCCCGGTGGGCCGCACGGCACGCATGGCGAAGGGGACGATTCCGAGCCATGCACCTCCAGCAAAAGTGTCGGCATGGAGTCCGGGCGGAAGGGTGCGCTGGATGAGGTCGGGTTCGACGGTCCAGTGGAGAAAAAGCAGATTCTCCCAGCGCTGGTGCATCACGGTGCGCTGCCGCGGGTCGGGGTGCCGTGCCGCTTCGCGCTGTTCGCCGGTCGGGCTGGTCATGAGAAGAGTTCGCGCCGCGGGTCGCGGGCAAATTGAAAAGCGGTCGGCCGGTCGGCGGCATTTTTGGCCAGGGCGAGGAATTGGAAAGTGGTGCCCATGCTTTCGGGATGGAGTAATTGGCGCAGGGCGCGCATTTCGCGGGCCGCTTCGGGCGAAAGTTCCGTTTCCGGCATGGCGGGAAAGGTGCGGGCCGCGAGTGCGGTGAGGGCGTGGTGCTGGTCGGTAAAGCCGGCGAGGGTGAGTCCGGCCTCCGCGGCGGCGCGGGCCACGGCAGTGAAGTCGACGTGCGCGGTGAGGTCTTGCGTCCCCGGCTCGGCTAGCGGGTCGTCCGCACGTTGATGCCCCCGATAGGCGGCGAGTGTCCCGGCGGCACGAGCCGGATGATGGCGCACGGCGGCGGGATGTCCGTAGTCGATGAGGAGGAGCCAGCCCCGGGTGAGTTTACGGGCGACGGTTTGGGTCCATGGCTCGAGGGACGGACAGATTTCCGTGGTGAAGTGTGGGATTCCGTCCGGCACGGGCGGCGGTTGCCCGGCGAACGGCCTTTCCACAAAGACAAAGCGTCCGCCGTCATAATCGACGCAGCGCTCGTGCCATGCGCCTACGTTGCGGACGAGAAGTTTGACTGGGAAAGCGTCGAGCAACTCGTTGGCGAAGAAAACGCCGGTAAAGGGGGGCAGGTCCTTCTCGTGCGCCACGTGGGTGAGATGGTCCGCCCAGGGAGCGAGGGTCTGTTGCTGGACGGCGCGAAGCTTGGCCAGCGGTTCGACCACCACGATCCGCGGGGTGCGGCCCGGCCAGGCGGAGAGGATGTCGGCCATCAGTCGGCCGTCGTTGGCGCCTTGCTCGACGAGTGTGAAGTCATCCGGGTTCCCGAGGAGTTGCCGCATTTCGGCAAACTGGGTGGCGAGGAGTTTTCCGAAGACGGGGCCGACGTTCACGTTGGTGAAGAAGTCGCCGCGACGTCCGGTACGGTTCGTCCCGCACGCATAGTAACCGCCGTGCGGATGGTAAAGTGCGACGGCCATGAATTGGTCGAAGCCGACCGGTCCTTCTTGCGCGATGCGGCGGCGGAGTTCTTCCGCGGGTCCGTCAGGGCCGGGTGATTTCCCGGACATAAACGTTGATCTGTCCGTCGGGCCCGCGCTCGACGTTGGTGATCTGGAACGGCCGCTGCGCGTCGCGCTGCACGGTCTCGCCTTCGGCTGGAGGCGCTGTGTTGCCGGGAAAGTCGACGATGACGCGGACGTTTTGTTGTCCTCCGCTGCCGCGCAGGACTGCCCGGCTTTGGCCCGCGGCACTGACTTGAAAATCACCGGCAAGGTACTGCACCCCGCCGAGGTCATCGGCGGGAAGATTGCCTGCCGCATCGAGGCCGAGGAGGCGGCCGCGCGGCATGCGTCCAGGTTGGTAAACGGTCCATTGGCCTGTGGATGGGGGTGAGACGGCCGCGGGAGCGGGTGTGGCGAAGGGCTGGAGATTTGCGGCCGGGACGGCGCCGGGATCGACGGGTTCGGCCCTCGCGACCGGCATGGCGCTCTCGGCGGGGTTGACCGGTTCGGCCCGGGCGACCGGAGTGGCGCTTTCGTCCGTCTTGACGGGAAGGGCCCGGGCCACGGGCCGACCGTCGATTTCCGCGGGAACTGCCTTGGGTGGGACCGGTTCGGCCCGGGCGACCGGAATGGCGCTTTCGGCAATTGCTTCCGTGCGTTGCACGCGCATGAGGGTGGGTGAGCGAAGGGCAATCCCGCTGGGCTTGAGCTGTGCAGAATAGCGTTTGTCGGCTTCGTCAACGGCCGCTTGGTTCAGAACCGGCAGGCCGGCTGAAATGTTAAGGTCGGCAGGTGGTTCAAGATTGAGAATACCGGAGGCGTCGGTGGAGGTGTAACTACCGTAAAGGAGAGGAACGGCGGTGAGGTTGAGGCGGCCGTCGGGCATGATGCGGGCATTGATCAGCGCGGACAGATCAAGGGTGCGGGCCAATTGCAGGTCGAGCCCCATCCGTAGCATGCGTTCGAGTTGGCCCACGTCGGCCCCGGCGGCGGGAAAAATGAGTTCGAGGAGGACGGACGGATTTTCTTTCGACTGGGCGAGGGCGACAACGCCGTCGGGGAAGAAGTTGTTCGGCCCGAGGCGGAAGGCTCCCATCACGCTGAAGTTGCCGATGACGTAAGGAACCAATTCCTTGGTGCGCTGGTAATTGCGGAGGTAGTTGCGCAGGAGGGAGGCATTCCCGGCCTCGAGTTCGCGCGGGGTCATTTTGCCGTAGCGCTCGAAAAGTTTGTCGGCGTCGAGGAATTGTCCGCGCGGCGCCTTGGTCAACTCGAAGCGTTTCGGCGCATCAATTTTCCCAAGCGTGCGAAGGATGCCGTAGCTGATAGCTTTTTCGGGATGTCCGAAAATGTAGAAGCTGCCCACCCATGAGACGCCGGCGAAAACGGCCAGCAGCAGGAGAAAGACGGTCCAACCAAAGAGGTTGTCTTGGTTCCCGCCGCGATGCCGGTTGACCCTTAGCTTGATCATGGCACGAGAGGGAGCGGGGAGCGCGGCGTTGAGTCGTTCGGTCGGGCCATGTATGCAGGATGCAATGTCTCTAAACCACGGGCCGCAGCCAAGTCAAACGACAGGGGTGAGTCGTGGGTAGCATACGCGTCTTGCCCGACATGGTGGCCAGTCAGGTGGCGGCCGGCGAGGTGGTGGAACGTCCGGCCTCGGTGATCAAGGAATTGATGGAGAACAGTCTCGATGCCGGGGCGAAGTCGCTCGAGATCGAGGTCCGGGGTGCCGGATCTGTCCTTCTCAGGGTCAGTGATGACGGATCCGGCATGGATCGCGAGGATGCTCTTCTCTCGCTCGAGCGTCACGCCACGAGCAAGATCACTTCGGCGGCGGACCTGGCCACCGTGCGGAGCATGGGCTTCCGCGGCGAGGCGCTGCCGAGCATTGCCAGTGTTTCGGAATTCGTCCTGCGCACCCGGCAGGCGTCTGCTTCGGCCGGCACAGAGGCGGTGGTCAAGGGAGGCAAAATTGTCGCGGTGCGCGAGGCCGGCTGCGCGCCGGGAACAACGGTGGAGGTGAGGTCCCTGTTTTTTAATGTCCCGGCCCGGCGCAAGTTCCTTCGCAGTGCGGCCACAGAGGCGGCACATCTTGATCGTGCCGTGGAAACCGTCGCCCTGGCCTTCCCCGGTGTGGCCTTGCATTACCGACGCGACGGCCGCGCAGTCCACCGGTTGCCGGCGTCCGCCTCGCTCGCATCCCGGGTCGCAGACCTTTATGGAGCGGAAGAGCGCGCGGCTTTGCTCGAGATGCCTGAGGTGGCTGGCAAAGGCATCCGGGTGAGCGGCCTCGTCTCGCGTCCTGGTGCAACGCGTGCCGACCGTGGCCGCCAGTTTTTTTTCGTCAATGGTCGCGCGGTGGAGAACGTTTTTCTCTCCACCGGGCTACGCGAGGCCTACCGTCAGATGCTCGAACCCGGCCGCCATCCCTCGCTCTTTGTCCATATTGCCATGGACCCTCAGGCCGTGGACTGCAACGTGCATCCGGCCAAACGCGAAGTGCGGTTTCGCCACGGCGCCGAGGTACGCGATGCCCTGCGCTCCGCGGTGGAGGCCGCGCTGCGTCAGGCCAGGGCTGACTGGTTGCAGCCGGTGCGCGCTCATCTGACCGCGCGTGTCCCGCCTCCCACGGATCATGTCCCCCCGGCCAGACCTCTCCGCGTCGCGCACCAACCGGAATTGCCGCGGCCGGTTATGCCCGAGTCCCCGCCCGATCCCGGGACGGCGGCTCCACGCGTGCTCTCGGAGGAATTCCGCTTGGTTGGCGCCTTGTCGCGTCGCTACCTGCTCCTCGAGGGGGGTGAAGGCCTTGTGCTCCTCGACCAGCGGGCGGCGCACCAAAGGATCCTTTTCGAGCGTTTGCAGCGTGGGGTGGCGGGGGGAGGAGTGGCGGTGCAGAGATTGCTCGCCCCCGCCGTTTTCGAGTTGCCGGCGCGAGAGCATGAGGCCGTGGCGGGAAATCTCGCCGTTCTCGCGGCGGCTGGATTTGGCGTCGAGGTCTTCGGTGGACGAGCGCTGAAGGTCGAAGCTTTGCCCGATTTTCTGGCTGGACGCGATCCGCAGCGCGTGATGGAAGAATTTGCCGCGGCCTGCGTATCGGGGGGTGCGCCCCGGTTGCGCGGGCAGGCGGCCGAAGAAGCGGTACGCCGGGCGGTGGCACGCTTGGCGCTCGACGAGGGTGGCGCCAAAGACGAGCGCGAGCAGTGTGCCCTTGTCACGCAGTTGCTCGCGTGCCGACTGCCCTACTGTGATCCGGACGGCCGCCCGGTCATGCTCCAATTCTCCTGGCGCGAACTGGACCGGAAATTCGGGCGCGACTGAGCGGCGGTGTGCCTTGCCCCCCGGCCTGTTTCCCCGCTAAAAAAGACCATGTCCGACCTCCGCATCGAACCGGCGACCCTCGAGGACATGCCTCTTTTGGCGGAGTTGCTGGCGGATCTTTTTGCCCGGGAGCCGGACTTTCATCCCGACCAAGCCAAGCAGATCCGCGGGCTGCGGCTGATTTTGGAGCAACCCAACCGCGGCCGCATTTTCGTCCTGCGCAACAATCTCCGTATCATCGGCATGATCAACCTGCTTTTCACCATCAGCACCGCGGAGGGCGGATTCGTCATCATGCTCGAGGATCTCGTGGTGCGGGCCGACCACCGGGGTCAGGGACACGGAAGCCGTCTGCTGCATCACGCGATTGATTTTGCCCGGGAGAAACAGTTTGTCCGCATCACCCTGCTGATGGCACCGGACAGGGAGGGGAAGTTGCTCGATTTTTACCGCAAATACGGCTTCCGGGAATCCGAGATGGTGACCATGCGCCTGCTCATCGGCGGAGAGGAGCAGGCCGCCTCGTGAGCACGGGGGTCCGGACAGCGTTTGTGCTTTGCGCGGGTTGGGGTGAGCGATTGCAACCGCTGACCGACCAGATTCCCAAGCCGCTCGTCCCGATTTGCGGCCTTCCGCTCTGCGAGTTTGCCTTGGCGCGCCTTGCGGCGGCGGGCGTGGAGCGCATCGTGATCAACACGCACCGTTTGCCCGACCAATTCATTCGTCTTTTTCCGGAATACCCCCATCCTTCGCGCTACGCTGGGGTGCCTGTGTTTTTCCGCCACGAACCGGTCCTCTTGGACACCGCCGGCGGCCTGAAAAATGTGGAGGATCTCCTGCTGCCCGGCCCGGTGCTGGTCCACAACGGGGACATCCTTGCCGAGTTGGACCTTGCAGCCCTGATGTCCGCGCACCACCACAGCGGCGCACTTTGCACTCTGGCCCTGCGGAGCAACGGGGGACCTCTGCAGGTCGGCTTCGATGCGGCGAGTGGATGGGTTACCGATATCCGCGGGGAGCTTGGTTCGGGTGACCCGCGTTTTCTTTACACCGGCGTCTGCGTCGTTGCGCCGGAGTTGCTCTCCCGTATTCCCTGCGGGCAACCACTGTCCTTTGTTCCCGTCTGGCTCGAAGCACTGCGCGCGGGTGAAGTCATCGCCGGTGTGGTGCTTGATCGCGGGGTGTGGCGCGACATCGGCAATCTCGGCGAATACTTGCGCATCCACGCCGATTTGGCCTCGGGCGAAGTCGAGGTTATCCCGCCGCCGACCGCGCCAACCGGCTGGCCTTTATGGCGCATGCCCGGCGCGCGGGTGGCACCTGATGCCGAGCTATCCGGGTGGAATTGGCTGGGGCCGGACTGTGAGGTGGGGGCGGGGGCGCGGGTCAGTCAATCGGTCCTCTGGGCCGGTTCTAAGGTGCTGTCGCATGCGGTGGTGGCAAACACCGTGGTGCGCGAGGGTATGCTGGCCGAAGGACGGATTGAAGGATCGGCGGTATGAGAGAGATTTTCGAATGGGTCGAGTCGGTCTGTCCCGCCGCTTCGGGCGGCGAGTGGACCCCGGTCAGCCACGGCGGTTCCGACCGCCGATTCTGGCGCGGCTCCGGCCGTGCTGCAGGTTTGGTCGCGGTGCATTATGGCGCGGAAAAAGCCGAGAATGGCCGCTATGCGCCTTGCGCAGATTTCCTCCATCGTCACGGAGTGCGGGTGCCGGCGGTGTTGGCTCATGATGGCCGATGGCGGCGCATTCTCATGGAGGATGCCGGAGCGAAGGATCTCTGGTCCCACCGCGAGGAGAGGTGGACGGTTCGACGCGAACTTTATAGCCAGGCCCTCGCGCAGCTGGCGCGGATGCATGCGCTCGATCTGCGCGAAGCTGATGGCGGGCAAGTGCTGAGCGAACCCTTCGACCAAGACCTCTATCTTTGGGAGCAGGAGTACTTTTTCGGGAACTTTCTCGGCGCGGAAAAAGCGGCTGCCGCGCGCGCCGCGGTGCCGATGGTTGTGCAGGCGCGGCAATTGGCGGCGCGGCCCCGGGTCCTGGTACATCGCGATTTCCAATCCCAGAATGTCATGGTGAAGGACGGCCAAGTGACACTGATCGATTTCCAGGGAATGCGCGCCGGACTGGGGGGATACGATGTGGCGTCGCTTCTTTACGATCCGTATGTGGCATTGAGCGCGGAGGAGCGCGGGGAGTTGTCCGATGTTTACGCTGCCCTGGCCGGACGCCAGGACTCCGACGTCTGGCAGGCCGAACTCGAAGCCTGTGCACGACAACGGCTGATGCAAGCTCTGGGCGCTTACGGGTTTCTCGGTGTGCAGAAGGGAAAGCCGGCCTTTCTCCAATACATTCCCGTGGCCTCCGAGCGCCTTGCCGTCCTGTGCGAAAAGAACAAAGAGTGGCACCCGCTGGCGCCTACCGTGCGCGAGGCGGCGCGAAACTTTTTATCATGAAGAAGACCGCTGTTGTCATCGAAAACGTGCAGCCCTTGCTGGACTGCGGGCGCTATGCCATCAAGTGCCTGGTCGGCGACCCGGTGAGGATCACGGCGGACATCTACAAGGACGGACACGATGTCATTGCCGCGGCCCTCAAGTGGCGGATGCGTGGAGCCATGCGTTGGCACGAGGTGCCGATGCAGCACGAGGGCAACGACGTTTGGTCGGGGTCTTTTGCCGTGAGCACAATCGGGGATTGCGAATACACGGTGGAGGCATGGCTGGATGGTTACGAGACGTGGCGGGAGGAATTCCGGCGCAAATATGAGGGTGGGCAGGAAGCCCTATCCTCTGAGGCGCGGGAGGGAGCGCATCTTTTGGAGTATGGCGCGCGGCGCACAGCGGGCAAAGCCGCAGCGCAGACCTTGCGCAAAGCAGCCAAATCCTTGGCTGCCGCTTCTCGTGACGCAGCCGCGGCTTTGGCCGCGCAGAAAGATTTATCCGACTTGATGGCTCGCGTACCAGACCGTGCGATCGGCAGTGAATTTCGTCCGCATGGCCGTATCATGGTCGAGCGCCAAGCCGCACTATTCGCCGCGTGGTATGAATTTTTTCCGCGGTCCGCGGAAGGGCGCGGCGACAAGGGTTCGACCTTCCGGGATTGTCTGCCGCGTTTGGATGACGCCATGGCGATGGGCTTCAGCGTGGTCTACTTTCCGCCCATCCATCCCATCGGCACCAGCAAGCGTAAAGGGCGCAGCAATGCGCTGGAATGCGAACCGGGCGAGCCGGGCGTGCCGTATGCCATCGGCAATCGGCACCAGGGTTGCCCCCACGGCGGCGGGCATCGGGATGTGGCACCGGAACTCGGAACGCTGGAAGATTTCGAGTGGCTGGTTGGCGAGGCCCGGAAGCGCGGTCTGGAGATTGCGCTGGATTTCGCTTTGAACTGCTCGCCCGACCATCCCTATGTGGCGGACCATCCGGAATGGTTCTTCCACCGCCCGGACGGGACAATCAAGTACGCTGAGAACCCTCCGAAAAAATACGAGGACGTCTATCCGCTGGATTACCACTGCACCGACTGGAAGGCGTTATGGGGCGAATTGAAGAGCGTGATTTTGTGGTGGGCGGAGCGCGGGGTGCGCACCTTCCGGGTCGACAATCCGCACACCAAGCCGGTGGCGTTCTGGGAGTGGCTCATTGCGGAAACCCGCGCCGAGTTTCCCGACCTTGTTTTTCTTAGCGAGGCCTTCACCAAACCGAAAATGATGCGCGTGCTGGCCAAGGCCGGTTTCTCGCAGAGCTACACTTATTTCACCTGGCGCAATACAAAGCAGGAATTGACCGACTACTTCACCGAACTGACCGCGGCGTGGTCGGCGCACTACTTTCGTCCGAATCTTTTCACCAACACACCCGACATCCTGCCTTTGTTCCTCCAGCAACCGGGTCGCACCCCCTTTATGATCCGCGCCGTGCTCGCCGCAACGCTCTCCCCGGTTTACGGGATCTACAGTGGTTTTGAGTTGTGCGAAAATGCGGCGTTGCCCGGGCGGGAGGAATACCTCGACAGCGAGAAATACCAGTTCAAGCAACGCGACTGGAATGCACCCGGCCATATCAAGGAACTGATCACGCGGTTGAATCACGCCCGCCAAGGACACCCCGCGCTCCAGCATCTGGCCAATCTGCGTTTCCACCCCGCGGAGAACGACAACGTTCTCTTTTACGTCAAAACGACGGGAGACAACCTTTTGCTTATCGTGGTCAACCTAGACCCCGACAACACCCAGGCCGCGGCCGTGGAGTGGCCGCTCTGGGAGTACGGACTCGCTTGGGATGCGGACTATGTGGTCGAGGATCTGCTCACGGGCGAACGCTGGACTTGGCACGGAGCGCGCAATTATGTGGCGCTGGATCCCTCTGTGCGGGTGGCCCACGTCTTCCGTCTGGCCCGTTGAGGGCCAACTCCGGCGTTGCCTTGGCGTCCGTTTGACTTTAAGCAGTCCTCTTTCATTCGCCGCAACCTATGGGCAAGTTTTACAATAACATCGTCGAAACCGTCGGCCGCACGCCGCTGGTCAAGCTCAACCGCGTCAGCGAAGGCGCGGGTGCAACCGTGGCGGTCAAATGCGAATTCTTCAACCCTCTCGGCAGCGTCAAGGATCGCATCGGCATGGCAATGATCCAGGACGCCGAATCCAAGGGCCTTTTGAAAAAGGGCATGATTATTGTCGAACCGACCAGCGGCAACACGGGCATTGCCCTCGCCTTCGTCGCGGCGGCCAAGGGATACAAATTGATTCTGACCATGCCTGAAACGATGAGCCTCGAGCGCCGCACTTTGCTGGCCATGCTCGGTGCGGATCTCGTGCTCACTCCCGGTCCGGAGGGCATGAAGGGCGCGATTGGCAAGGCGGAGGAAATTCTCAAGAACACCCCGAACGGCTGGATGCCGCAGCAGTTCAAAAACCCGGCTAACCCGGAAATCCATGCCAAGACAACGGCGGAGGAGATTTGGGACGACACGGAGGGCAAGGTTGATATTTTTGTCTCGGCCGTCGGCACCGGCGGCACCTGCACGGGGGTTGGCGAGGTACTGAAAAAACGCCGGCCCGGGGTGAAAATTGTCGCGGTCGAGCCGAAGGACTCACCAGTTATCACCCAAACGCGTGCGGGCGAGGCGCTCAAACCCGGGCCTCATAAAATCCAGGGTACTGGCGCGGGGTTCGTGCCCGACAACTTGCATCTCGACGTGGTGGACGAAGTGCTCACCGTGTCGAACGATGATGCTTTCGCCATGGCCCGCCGGCTGGCCAAGGAGGAGGGGATCCTCGGCGGGATTAGTTCGGGCGCCAATGTCCATGCCGCGCTCGAGTTGGCCCATCGTCCGGAAAACAAAGGCAAACTTATTGTCACCATAGCCTGCTCGACCGGCGAACGTTACCTTAGCACGCCCCTGGCCGACGAAGCACGGGCTGCCGCAACCGTCTAAAGCCATGGAATCGCCGCGCCCATCTGTCCTTTTGCCCGCCGTCGATCCGGCACTCGAAATGAGCGGAAGCGATCTTTTCTGGCAGGAGCATTGGAAAAAATTCGCGGGGGGACTCATTTTGGTTGTCCTGCTCATCCTAGCGGCCGGAGCGTGGAGCTTTTGGCAGTCGCAACATCGCAGTGCGGCGGAAGCGCTCTACAGCGCCTCCGCCGGTCCGGAGGGGTGGCGCGAGGTATTGGTCAAATTTCCCGGTACGGTTGCCGCCGGCAATGCACAGCTGCGCTTAGCCGAGGCTCTCCGGACAGAGGGTAAGGCTGATGAGGCCGCGTCCACCCTGGAAACTTTTGTTGCCGCGCAGCCCGAACATCCGCTGGCTCCGGTCGGTTGGCTTTCCCTCGGGGAAATTCGCCAAATGCAGAAAAATGATGCCGCCGCCCTAGAGGCCTTCCGCACGGCCTCGGGAAAATACGGGTCCTCTTATGCTGCTCCCATGGCCTTGCTGGCCGAAGCCCGGCTGCTTATCGCCGGTGGAAGCCGGGGAGAAGCCAAAGCGGTACTGGAGTCGATTGGTACTTCTTATCCCCAGACCCCCGCGGCCATGATCGCGGCAGGCGAACTTTCCATGTTCGAGGCGCCTGCCGGAATGCCGCCTTCCTCCGGACCCTAGCGGGCAGAGGCCGTCAGCAAGCAGGCCGTTTCGATCGAGGCGGTCTGCGGGAACATATCGACCGGTGCCGCCCGGACGAGTTCGTATCCGGTGGCCAAACGCGACAAATCACGGGCCAAGGTCGCCGGATCGCATGACACGTAAATCACACGGGCCGGCCGGGCGCCGAGCAGGATGTCAATGACACCGGGTTCCAGGCCTTGGGCCGGGGGATCGAGGAGGACAACGGTTGTCGCGGCGGGACCGAGGGCCGCCGACAGCAACTCGGCCGTGTCACCTATACGATAGTCCTCGTGAGCCTCGGCGTCTTGCGCCGCCGCGGTGACGGACCTTTCGTCCCAATCGAGGCCGATGACGCGCCTGAACGAGGTCCGCAGCTTTTTGGCGAAGAAACCGGCCCCGCAATACGCATCGACGAGTAACTCGCCGGATCCGGCCATTTCGACGACGACCGCCGCGAGGATTTCGGCCGCGCCGGCGTTGACTTGGCGGAAGCCCCGTGCTTCCGGATTGGCGCGCAACGTCGCGGGTCCCGGACGCCAATATCTTTTCGCCCGCAAGTGGGCCAGGGCTGCATTGACCGCCTCGCCGGCCAGCAGGCAACGGTCGAGGTCGATAACTTCGCGCGGATCGGTGCCGCGGAACCCGATGTCGGGTGGCTCGACATGCACGGTAATGCGGTTGCGGTAACCGTAGTCGAGCGGCGAAGGGAGCGCAGGTTCGACCGGTGGGTCGGTAAACTTGCCGATGCGGCGCAAAGCTTCGTCGACCTGCCCGCTTTTGATCCCGAGTTGTCGCGGATAAGCAATGTGCTGGTAGGCACAACCGCCGCAGCGGGTGAACCAAGGGCAAGGAGGCGTCACGCGGTCGGGCGAGGGGGTTGTCACTTTGACCAACTGCGCCTGTGCCCAGCCGCGCCGGACACGCGTGATGCGGGCGCGCACTTGCTCGCCCGGAATGGTGAAGGGCACGAAGACCACACACCCTTCGTGCCGTGCGAGTCCGGCGCCACCGTAAGTGATGCTGACAATCTCCAGTTCAAGTTCCAGGCCGGGTTTCACGGCAAGGATGATGGCCGGTGGCTGGCGCCATGGCGATGGACTTTACACCGCTCCGCGTCCAAAATCAGGCGATGCCAACCAAGTTCCCGCGCAGCCCTTATGACCGCGAGGGTGGTTTGGTTTACTTCCCGCGCATGATCGGAAAAATCAGGATGCACATGGCTGGTGACTTGCCGTCCGATTACCATGCCAATCTGGGGTCCGGCTTCGATCTTCGTTGCTGCGAGTTCCTCAATGTCGATTATGCCACGCTTGCCGCCAAGGTGCGGGAAGGCGGATCGGATGGAGATTTGCTCGGATGGTGTTTCGCCACGGGACGTCGTCCGCAGGAGGGCGAAATTTTCATGTGGAACGAGTACTTGCGCAAGTGCGGCTGGAACGACCATTACTCCGAGCGTCTGCGGACCCGTCTGGAGGGCCTCGGGATGGCGGGGCGCCTCGACGTCCAGACCTTATTCGACCTGATCGAGGTCGACGAAGGGCGTCAACCCGGCGGCCCAAGCGCCGTCGGCTGAAGCGGCATGCCTGCCACCCGGTCCCTCTGGCGCGGGAGACTCGCGTTGCTGGCCACCGTGGTCATTTGGTCGAGTCCCCCGGTCTTCCAATACTGGTTGGCCGGGGCTTTTGATGTATGGACCCAGAACTTCTACCGCTACCTCGCTGGCTTCCTCGTCATGGCGCCATTCTTCGGGTGGAGGCTTTGGCGCGCACCCGGGCGCCTGCCGCTTTCCGATTGGGCCGGATGCGCGGCGGCGGCGGTGCCGAATGTGGTCCATCAAGTCGCCCAGACCGCGGCAGTTGTCGTGCTCCTGCCTGGCATTTACGCGCTCTTCGGGCGCTTTTCGGTGGTCATCACCGCGGTGCTCGCCGTGGTTTTCTTCCCGGACGAACGGTGGATCGCGCGCAGTTTGAAATTCATCCTCGGCACCGTCTTGGCCCTGACCGGGGTGGCCGCGCTGGTTCTCGACGCCGGCCAGCAGTTCGCGGGAGACGCGCGCTGGATCGGCCTGGGATGGGCTTTGCTCGCCGCCACCGGGTGGGCCGTTTACGGCATCCTCGTGAAGAAGTTCACCGCGCGAGCCGGTCCCATCAGCGGCTTCGGAGTGGTCGGCTTTTTCAGCATCGCCCTGCTTCTCCCCGGGATGCTGATCTTCGGCGATGCGTCAGCGGTGCTGCGGGCCGATGCCTGGACCAACTTCGTCCTTTTCGGTTCCGGTATCCTTTCCATCGGCCTGGGCCACTGGCTTTACTACATCGGCATCCGCGAGATCGGGGCTGCGCCCTCACAATCCGCCCTCCTGCTTTGCCCTCTGGGTACCATGTTCCTTTCCGCGGGGATCTTCGGCGAAAATTTCCGCACGGGACAACTGGTGGCCGGCGCTTTTATCTTGATCGGGGCCTTTCTCGCCTTGACCGCACGGCCTCCGATCATCAAGGAACCGGCCTGAACCGGAGGTAAAATCACTTGCGCCGGAGCGGGTCCGGACGGATTTTCCCGCATGGCCATTTACGTCTACCAAACGGTTCCGGTAAAGGAGGGCGGGCCGGTCCGGACTTACGAGATCCGCCAAAGCATGAAGGATGCGGCTCTGACCGAGCATCCGGAGACCAAGGAACCGATCCGCCGCGTTATCACCGGCGGGCTCGGAATTATGACCTCCTCCAAAGGGGGGTCCGCACCGCCGCCGCAGGGCGGGGGTGGCTGCGGCGGGGGTTGCGCGTGCCACTGATCTCGACGCGGCGGAGTAGGGGCTTTATACCCGATGCCATGATGACTCGTGCCATTTGTTCCATCTCGATTTTTTGCCTGGTTGCCTCGGCTTGGGCCCAAGACGCACCGACCATCACGGTGCGCAAGGGCGACAGGGTCTCCCTGGCGGTCACGCCGCTGGGTGGGCCGTCGGGTCCGGCGGTAACCAAAGTCCTGCAGAACGACCTCGATCTTTCCGGATGGTTCCAGCTCGTGCCGGATGCCCGCGGATCCTACGTGGTCGGCGGCACCGCGGCGGATGGCAGTTTGCAGGGAAGAGTGACCGACAGCAGTGGCGCAACCATTTTGGCCAAATCTTACACCGGCACCGACCGCGATGTGGCCCACCAGTTCGCCGACGACATCGTCGAAACCGTCACGGGCAACCCGGGGATCGCCACAACCAAGATCGCGTTTGTTGGTACGGCCAGCGGGCCGAAGGAAATTTATTTCGCGGACTATGATGGTGCCAGGGCGCGTCGCCTGACCAGTGACCGCAGCATCAGCGTGGCACCTTCGCTCGGACCCGCCGCGCGCCATCTCGCCTACACGGGATACCACGAGGGGTATCCGGATGTTTATGTCATTGATACGGCTTCGGGCGCCCGGCAGCGGGTGGTCAAGGCACCGGGGACCAACTCCGGCGCCGCCATCTCGCCGGATGGCGGGAGGATGGCCCTGACCATGAGCAAGGACGGCAATCCAGAGATTTACATTACCGGCTTGCGCGGTGGCATGGCCCGGCGCCTGACCCGCACCCGCGGCGTGGAATCCTCACCGACCTGGTCGCCGGACGGCAGCGAGTTGATTTATTCCTCGGACCAAGGCGGTAGTCCGCAACTTTACCGCATCGGCGCCGGCGGGGGAGGCGCAAGCATGATCGCAACCGGCTATGGTTATTGCACCGATCCGAGTTGGTCGCCGGATGGCAAAAAAGTCGCCTTCACCGTGCGCTCGGGCGGCGGATTCTCCGTCGTGGTGATGGAACTCGGCGGCGGCGCGCGGGTCGTCGCGTCGGGTCAAAACCCCGTGTGGGGGCGCAACTCGCGCCATCTCATTTACAGCTCCGGATCCAATCTCAATCTCCTTGACGTGCCAAACGGACGGTCCACAACTATTGTCAGTGGCTTGGGCAAAGTCAGCGAGCCAACCTGGTCTCTCTGAGTCGCACCCTCGCCATCCGCCTATGAAACTGTCCCACTCCCTTTTTTGCGCAATCGTTGCATCCTCGCTCCTCCTTACCTCCTGCAAAACCAAGGACCAATTCGCCGGGGCCGATGGTGATTATGTCGACGGGATGCCGCTGCCGGAGCGAACGGATGGCGCGGCTTACCTCGGAGGCGGCGTCAACAAGGGCCAATTCTCCCCCGTGCAGTTCGGATTCGACAGCGTCGAGGTCAGCGGATCGGAAATGGGCAAGGTGCAGGCCGTCGCCGACTTCATGCGGTCCTCCAAGAGCGATGTCATCATCGCCGGCTTCACCGACGAGCGCGGCACCGAGGAATACAATCGGGGTCTCGGCGAGCGCCGCGCGTTGGCCGTGCGGGAAAAACTTGTCGGTCTCGGCCTGAGTGGTGGACGCATCCAAACCGTGAGCTTCGGTGAAGAAATGCCGGTCGCCCCGGGCGGCGGCGAGGCCGCGTGGGCCGCCAACCGTCGCGCCGAGATTGGCGTTGTCCGTTAACCCTCTTTTTTTCGTGGCGGTTCCCCTGCTTGATTTGCGCCTGCAATATGCGCAGGTGAAGAACGACGTGCAGTGCCGCATGAGCGCGCTGTGCGACAGCCAGCAGTTCATTCTCGGCGCGCCCGTGGAGGAACTCGAAACCGCGGTGCGCGACTACACCGGCTGCGGCCATGCCATCGGCGGCTCGTCCGGCACGGACGCCTTACTCGCCATACTCATGGCCATGGGTATCGGGCGCGGCGACGCGGTAATCACCACGCCTTACACTTTCTTTGCCACCGCCGGCTGCATCTATCGCGTCGGCGCGGAGCCGGTCTTCGTCGATATCGACGCCGCCACCTACAACCTGGATCCGGCCAAGCTCGAGGATTGCCTCCGCAAAAAATGCCACAGCGGTCCGGACGGCCGCCCCGTCACCGCGGCCGGCAACCGTGTGCGTGCCATCATGCCCGTGCACCTCTTCGGTTGCGTCTGCGACATGGACCGCATCGGCGACCTGGCCAGGGAATTCGATCTGCCCGTCATCGAGGACGCCGCGCAGGCCATCGGGGCGGATTATCCGTCGAGGGCCAGCCGGACCATGCGGGCCGGCGCGATCGGCGAGGCAAGCTACTTCAGCTTTTTCCCCTCGAAGAACCTCGGTGCCTTCGGTGATGCAGGCATGGCCACGTGTCGCGATGCGGACTTAGCCATGCAGATCAAGCTGATGCGCAACCATGGGATGGGCGCGCAATACCATCACGAGAAAGTCGGCGGCAATTTCCGCCTTGATGCGCTGCAGGCCGTCGTGCTCTCGGCCAAGTTGCCGCACCTCGACGCATGGCACTCCGCGCGTCGCCGCAATGCGGCGCTCTACCGCGAGGAATTCGAAAAGCTCGGCCTGCTCGATCGCGTCACCTTGCCCCTCGAGCCCTACGCCATGGCGGGCGTGCCGAACCACCATGTTTACCATCAATACGTGGTGCGTGTGCCGGACCGCGACAGGGTGCGGGAAAAACTCACCTCCGCCGGCATCGGTTGCGCCGTTTACTACCCGGTACCGCTTCATTTGCAGGAATGCTTCGCCTCGCTCGGGCATAGCGAGGGGGATTTTCCCCAGGCGGAGAAAGCGGCGCGCGAATCGCTCGCTTTGCCCGTTTATCCTGAGCTGACGCCGGAACAAATCCGCGAAGTGAGCGCGGCTCTGGGCCGAATTTTGGCCTGATCAGACGTTCCCAGAAGCGGACAGAGAAATATTTTTCATAAAATCTCTTGCCCCCGGCTTTGCTTTCTATAGTCTTTGCCGTCCCGCACACTGTCGGGGGTTCGCGAAGAAACCACGTTCGCGTGGTTTTTTTGTCGCCTGAAAACGGCGCGGAACTTCTACCAAGCAATGCCTACAATCAACCAACTTGTCCGCAAAGGACGCAGCAAAGTGACTTTGAAGTCAAAGTCACCCGCTCTCGTCAATTGCCCGCAACGCCGCGGCGTCTGCGTGCAGGTCATGACCCGCACGCCGAAGAAACCCAACTCGGCATTGCGTAAAGTCGCCAAGGTCCGTCTAACCAACGGCCAGGAAGTCATCGCCTACATCCCGGGCGAAGGCCCCAACCTGCAGGAGCACTCCATTGTCCTCGTGCGTGGCGGCCGCGTGAAGGATCTCCCGGGCGTGCGCTACCACATTGTGCGCGGATCGCTTGACACGCTAGGTGTCGATGGCCGCCGCCGCAGCCGTTCAAAATACGGCGCGAAGCGTCCGAAGGCCGGCGCGGAAGCCGCCAAGAAATAAACCACACCCAATCTTTTCCAACCATGGCACGCAGACGCAGAGCAACCAAACGTACGACCCTCGGGGATAGCCGCTACGGCAGCCCGATGGTCACCCGCCTGATCAACACCGTGATGCGTTGCGGCAAAAAATCGACGGCCGAGGGCATCGTCTACACCGCGATCGAAAAATGTCACGAGGGCAGCGATGCGGTTGATCCGCTCGACGTGCTAACCAAGGCGCTGGACAACGTGCGTCCCCGTTTGGAGGTCAAATCCCGCCGGGTCGGCGGAGCTACCTACCAAGTGCCGATGGAAGTTCCGGCCGAACGCCAATATGCGCTGGCCATGCGCTGGCTCGTCACCTTCGCCTCCAAGCGCAAAGCCGTTCCGATGAAGGACGCCCTTGCCACCGAACTCAAAGATGCTGCCGCCGGCCAGGGCAACGCCATCAAGAAGCGCGACGAAATGCACAAAATGGCCCAAGCCAACCGCGCCTTTGCCCACTTCCGCTGGTAAACCGTCGCCACTGTTCTTTCGTATGTCCGCCACTGCCACCGCACCCGTTGCTGCCGCGAATCCCAATTCGCCCGACCGCGCCTTTCCGCTCGAGCGGACACGCAACATTGGCATCTGCGCGCACATCGACGCCGGCAAAACCACCCTGACCGAGCGCATTCTTTTTTACACCGGCATGATCCACAAGATCGGCGAGGTGCACGAGGGCACCACGGTGACCGATTGGATGGAGCAAGAACGCGAGCGTGGTATCACCATCACTTCGGCCGCCACCACCTGTGCATGGTTGCAGAAGGTGGAGCCGGATATTTTCAAGCTTTACGACGGCATCAACATGCGGGTCAACATCATCGACACGCCGGGCCACGTGGATTTCACCGCCGAGGTGGAACGCTCGCTTCGCGTGCTCGACGGCGCCATCGCCGTGTTTTGCGGGGTGGCGGGGGTGCAACCGCAGTCCGAAACCGTCTGGCGCCAGGCAACCAAATATAACGTCCCACGCATCGCCTTCGTCAACAAGATGGACCGCACCGGCGCGGATTTTAATGCAGCCGTCGAAAGCATGCGGGTCAAACTTGGGGCCAACGTCTGGCCCATCCTCATCCCGCTCGGCAGGGAGGACTACCTCCGCGGCCAGATCGACGTGGTCAATCAAAAGGCTGTCCTCTATTCCGACAACGACGTGATGGGTTCGACTTACGAGGTGGCGGAGATACCGGACGACCACAAAGAGCTGGCCCAAAAAGCTTACGACGACCTCATCACGCAGATGACCGACCTCGATGAGGAAATCGGCATGATGTTTCTCGAGGAAAAGCCGATCAGCAAACAGGACCTCAAGGCCGCCATCCGCCGCCAGACCATTGCGAACCGGTTTGTTCCGGTGGCCGGCGGTTCCGCCTTCAAAAACAAGGGCGTGCAATACCTCGTCGATGCGGTGGTCGATTACCTGCCGGGTCCTCTCGACATTCCGCCGGCCAAGGGTCAAGAGCCTGATGACGCCACGCCGATCGATGCGATCGCCAGCGACTACGCCAATTTTTCTTCCCTCGCCTTCAAGCTCTGGAGCGATCCGTTCGTGGGAAAATTGGTTTTCTTTCGCGTTTACTCGGGCAAACTTTCCAAGGGCGACACAGTTTATAACCCCCGCACCCGCAAGCGTGAGCGCATCAGTCGCCTCATCCAAATTCAAGCGGACAAGCGCGAGGATATCGACACCTGTTACTCGGGCGACATCGCCGCGATCGTCGGCATCCGCAACATCACCACAGGCGATACGCTTTGCGACGAAGACCACCCGATTCTTCTCGAGCCACCTTCCTTCCCCGAACCGGTCATCTCCATGGCCATCGAGCCGAAGACCAAGGTCGACCAGGAAAAGATGGGCATCGCCCTCCAGCGCCTGGCCGAGGAAGACCCGACCTTCCGCGTCTTCACCCACGAGGAAACGGGCCAGACCATCATCGCCGGCATGGGCGAACTTCACCTCGAAATCATCCGCGATCGCATGATGCGTGAATTCAAGGTCGAAGCGAACGCGGGCAAGCCGCAGATCGCTTACAAAGAAACCATCCTTGCTCCCGCCGATGGCGAAGGGAAGCTGATCAAGCAGTCGGGCGGGCGCGGTCAATACGGCCACGTCATCGTCAAAATCGCCCCGAACGAACGCGGCAAAGGCGTCACCGTCGAAAACAAGACCGTGGGCGGTACGATCCCCAAGGAATACATCCCGGCCTGCATCAAAGGTATCGAGGAAGGCGTGCTCAACGGCATCGTCGGTGGCTATCCGGTCATCGACATCCATGTCGACATCGTTGACGGCTCGTTCCACGACGTGGATTCGAACGAAATGGCCTTCAAGCTCGCCGCGATTTTTTCGCTTAAAGATGCGATGAAAAAGGCCAAGCCCATCCTGCTCGAGCCCATCATGAAGGTGGAGAACATCACTCCAGACGAGTTCCAGGGCGACATCATGGGCGATCTCAACCGCCGCCGCGCCAAGATTCAAGGCATCGAGACCAAGGGCCATCTGAGCAGTGTCAGTGCCGACGTCCCGCTGGCCGAAATGTTCGGTTACGCCACGGCTATCCGCTCGCTTTCCAAAGGCCGCTCTTCCTACTCGATGGAGCCGTCCCACTTCGAACAAGTTCCGGCGCAGGTCCTTGCCGCCGTCATTGACAGCCAAAAGAAATAACGACCATGGCCGCCCCGCGCATCCGCATCCGCCTCAAAGCATTCGACCACATGTTGCTCGATCGTTCCGTCCTTGAAATCGTCGAGACGGCCAAACGCAGCGGTTCCGCCGTCGCCGGGCCTGTACCTCTCCCGACCAAAATCGAACGGTGGACGGTCAACCGCTCGCCCCACGTGGACAAAAAGTCCATGGACCAATTCGAACGCCGCACCCACAAGCGTCTCCTCGACATCCTCGACCCCACCGCCAAAACGGTGGATGAACTCCGCCGCCTCAACCTGCCGGCCGGCGTCGACATCAACATTCAAATCTAGCTGCCACCATGAGCCTCGGATTACTCGGTAAAAAACTCGGCATGACCCGCGTCTACGACGACAAGGGTGTGTCCACGCCTGTCACGGTCATCGCCGCTGCCGGGAACAAAGTCCTCCAAGTCAAAACCGCCGACTCCGACGGCTATGTCGCGGTGCAAGTCGGCTTTGACGACCAGAAACCCTCCAGGGTGGACAAGGCGCAGACCGGGCACTTCGCCAAAGTTGCGGCCACCCCGAAGCGCTTTATCCGCGAATTCCGCGATGGCGTAGCCGAAGCCGGCGCCGATGTCCCGGTCGGCACCTTTGAAGTCGGTCAATTCGTCGACGTCATCGGCCAGTCCAAAGGCAAAGGTTTTCAAGGTGCGATGAAAAAGCACAATTACCACGGCCAACCGATGAGCCATGGTTCCATGATGCACCGGCGCACCGGCGCCATTGGCAACCGGTCCACCCCCGGCCGCGTTTGGAAAAATATGGGCATGCCTGGCCACATGGGCGACGAGCGTGTCACCGTGCAGAATTTGCAAGTGGTTCAGGTCCGCGAAGAAGACGGCGTCATCCTGGTCAGCGGTGCGATCCCGGGCGCCAAAGGCACCTACGTGGTCGTCCGTCCGTCAATCAAGAAAACCGCCAAAAAGAAGTAAACCATGAGCGCCAAAGTACTTACCGCCGACGACGCCAAAAAGGCGAACATTGTCATCATCGAAAATGGCAAAGGCACGCAGGCCGTCCACGATGTGGTCACCGCTCTGCGGGCCAACCGCCGCACCGGTTCGGCCAACACCAAAACCAAAGCCGAAGTGAATCTGTCCGGGGCCAAACCGTGGCGCCAAAAAGGCACGGGCCGCGCCCGCGCCGGCTACAAATCTTCGCCGATCTGGCGGGGCGGCGGCGTGGTCTTCGGACCCAAGCCCCGCGACTATTCGAAAAAGACGCCGAAGTCGGTGCGCAAGCTCGCCCTGCGCAAAGCGCTCAGCGCCCGCATTCTGGCCGGCGATGTCCTCTTGGTTGACGCACCGGCCATTCCGGACGGAAAGACCGCCAAATTTCTTGCTTACGTGAAGAGCAATGCGCAGGACGCCCGCAATGTCCTCCTCGTCTCCCCCGCCTTCGAGGAAACGACCTTTCGTGCCGCGCGCAACGTGGGGAATGTCCTCCTCGTCAGTGCTTCGGACGTCAACACCGAGCACCTGCTCCGCTACGACAAAATCCTTCTGACCGGCGATGCGCTGGCCAAAATTTCCGAAAGGACGGCAGCATGAAAGAGCCCTTTGATATCATCCGCACCGTCCGCCTGACCGAGAAGTCTACTCTCCTCACGGACAAATCGAACAAATACGTCTTCGAGGTCAATCCCGCAGCAAACAAGCTCGAGATCAAGGCGGCCATCGAGAGCCTCTTCAAGAAGAAGGTTGTTTCGGTCAACACTGCTAATTACGCCGGCAAGAAGAAACGGGAGCGCCGCGCTGATTTCGGACGCCGCCCGCATTGGAAGAAGGCCATCGTCACACTCAAAGCAGGCGAAAAACTCGACCTCGTCTAAACTCACCCCACGCCATGGCACTCAAAACTTTCCGTCCGCTCACGCCCTCCGCGCGCTTCAAGGCCCTCCCGTCCTTCGAGGAGATCACCAAGAAGAAGCCGGAGAAGAGCCTCGTCACCACACGCAAGCGCACCGGCGGCCGCAACAACCAGGGTCGTCTGACCTGCCGCCATATCGGCGGTGGACACAAGCGCAAGCTGCGCCTCGTCGATTTCAAGCGCCGCAAACACGGGATGATTGCCGATGTTATCGCGATCGAATACGACCCGAACCGCACCGCGCGCCTCGCCCTCCTGCAATACGCCGACGGCGAAAAGACCTACATCCTTGCGCCCGACGGATTGAAAGTCGGGATGAAAATCTCCTCCGGCCCCGAAGCCGCACCGGAAGTCGGCAACTCGCTGCCTCTCGAGCGTATCCCGCCCGGCTCGGCCATCCATAATATCGAGCTCATGCCCGGCCGCGGCGGCCAAGTGGCGCGCAGCGCCGGCCAACAGGCCGTGCTCAACAACTTTGAGGCCGGCTACGCTCTGGTCAAAATGCCTTCCGGCGAAATCCGCAAACTCAACGGCAAATGCCACGCCACGATGGGTCAAGTCGGCAACTCCGAGCACATGAATGTGTCGAGCGGCAAAGCCGGACGTTCCCGCTGGCTCGGCATCCGTCCGACCGTGCGCGGCATGGCCATGAACCCGATCGACCATCCGATGGGCGGCGGCAACGGAAAATCCAAGGGCGGCGGCGGACGCCAGCATCCGGTCAGCCCGTGGGGCCAGCTGAGCAAAGGATTCAAAACCCGCAAGAAACACAAACCTTCGGACCGCTTTATTATCGAGCGCCGCAAGAGTAAGAATAAGAATTAAGCCATGAGTAGATCGCTCAAAAAAGGCCCGTTCGTCGAGGCCCACCTGCTCGAAAAAATCGACCGGATCAACGAAGGCGGACCAAAAAAACCGATCAAAACCTGGTCGCGACGTTCGATGGTCACCCCGGATTTCGTCGGGCACACCTTCCTTGTGCATAACGGGAAAATTTTCAATTCAGTTTTCGTCACGGAGAATATGGTCGGGCACAAGCTCGGCGAGTTCTCGCCTACGCGTATCTTCAAGAAACACGGATCGCATACGGCGAAAGTGACGAAATAAACGTGGCTTCGTTCGGCAGGCTGGTCCTGGCCGGGTGTCTTTTGATCACCCTCGCCGGGAACAGCTCCGCACAAAGCCTCAGCTCTTTGACAGACCGAGATTCTGGGGACGCCGCAAAAGTGGCGCGCCTCAACGAGCAACTATTGCTCGCGCGGGAGTCTATCCGCAGTCTCACCGAAAGCCTGGTTCTCGCCAACAGCGAGGGTGAGGTCTTCAAGCGCCAAGCCGAGGATTTGCAGGCCAAATTCGACGTGCTCGGGCCCGGTGGTGACAGCGGCGGGGAAATCGAGGAGCGCCTCCTTTCCACCGTCAACGAACTCACCCGCCTGCAAAAAGAAAACGCCATGCTGTTCGAGCGCCTGCTTGCCCTTGCCGAGGGAGTGCAGATTTTCCTCAAAACTGTGGAAGCCACAGACAACGAAGAACGCGCCGCTTTCGAGAAAGAAATGCAACTCAAAGCAGCCGATGCTTCTCACTCCGCCGCGCAGGCCGAAGCCAAAGCGCTGCTCGACTCCATGACCCGTTCCCGCAGCGCACAGGCCGAAGCCCGCGCCTCGCTCGAGATGGAACTCCGCGCCGCCGACCGCATGCTGGGAGTCGGCGCCGGTGACATCGACGCGGGACCGACCCTGACCGATGCTTCCGTCGTGGAGGTCAAGCCCGAGTTTGCCCTCGTGGTGGCCAACATCGGCCGCAACGCAGGGGTGAAGGTCGGAATGCCCTTCCAGGTTTGGCGCGACAACCGCCGCGTCGGCGATGTCCGCGTCATCGATGTGCGCGACCGCATCAGCGGTGCCGTAATCCAGAATCTCGTGTCCGAAGAGGACTCGATCCAAACGGGTGACCGCCTCAGGGTGGACGCCCGCCGCTAGCCAACAACTTTTAGAAACAATTTTAACAATATGGAAACCAAGTCGATTTATCGATTCGCCCGCATTTCGCCTTTCAAGGCGCGCGAGGTGACACGCGAGATTCAGGGTCTGCCCGTGCAGAAGGCCCTTGATCTGCTGGCCTTCACACCCAAGAAGGCCGCCGGCCTCGTGGCCAAGACGCTGAAAAGCGCCATGGCCAACGCGGAAAACAACCATCAGGCACGCGTCGAGGCCCTCGTCATCCGCGAAGCCGTGGTCGGCGAGGGGCCGACCTTCCAGCGTTTCATCCCGAAAGCCCGCGGCAGCGCCGGCCCGATCCGCAAACGCACCAGCCACATCCGCATCATCCTGACCGACGAAATCGTCATCGAAACACGCGAGACGCGCCGGGCCGCCAAGAAAAAAACCGATTCCAAAAAACCCGCCGCGAAGAAAAAAGCCGCGGTCAAGAAAGAGACCAAACCGGCCACCGAGGCCGCCGCGCCGGCCGCGGAGAAAGCCGAATAACACCATGGGACAAAAAGTTCACCCGATCGGCTTCCGCCTCCCCCTCACTCGTGACTGGGGATCGAAGTGGTACGCCCCGCGCCGCGAGTTCGCCGACCACCTGCACTCCGATCTCCGGATCCGCGAGTTCCTTAAAGGCAAGCTCCGCCAGGCCGCCGTCTCCAAGATCGTCATCGAACGGGCCTGGAATAGCCTGCGTGTCACCATTTTCACCGCCCGCCCGGGCCTCGTCATCGGCCGCAAAGGCTCCGAGATCGAGAACATGACCAAAGAGGTTTCCGCCATCAGCGGTGACAAACAGGTCAAGATCGACATCCAAGAGATCCGCTCACCCGAGACCGAAGCGCAACTCGTTGCCGAGAGTGTGGCCGGGCAACTCGAGCGCCGCATCGGTTTCCGTCGCGCCATGAAGAAGTCGGTGCAAATCGCCATGGAGCAAGGCGCGCTCGGCATCAAAATCCGTTGTTCCGGCCGCCTCGGCGGGTCGGAGATTGCCCGCACCGAACAGTATCGCGAAGGCAAGGTGCCGCTTCACACCATGCGCGCACCGATCGATTACGGCTTTGCCGAGGCCCGCACCACGGCTGGCGCCATCGGGATCAAATGCTGGATTTGCAAAGGCGAGGAAGCCGCACCGAAGGTCTCGGTGCGCGAGGACAAACCCGCCGCCCCGTCCGCCCCGTCGCCCGAAGTGGTCGCGACCGCGGTGGCTGAATGATTTTTTAAGGAGATTCTGCCATGCCCTTAATGCCCAAACGCGTGAAGTTCCGGAAGTCCCAGCGGGGAAGCCGCAAGGGAACCGCTTCGCGCAACATCAACATCGATTTCGGAGAGTTCGGCCTGCAGACCCTCGAACGCGCCTGGATCACCAACGTGCAAATCGAAGCCGCCCGCGTCGCCCTGACCCGCAACATGAAACGCAAAGGCAAGTTGTGGATCCGTATTTTCCCGGACAAATCCGTCACCGCCCGCCCGCCCGAAACCCGGATGGGCAAGGGCAAAGGCGCCCCCGAGTATTGGGTCGCCGTCGTGCGCCCGGGGAATATTCTTTTCGAATTGGACGGCGTCTCCGAGAGCGTGGCCCGCGAGTCCTTGCGCCTTGCGGCCAACAAGCTGCCCGTCCGCACCAAATTCATTACCCGCCACCACGCCGCCTGACGCCATGAAGACCAAGGAAATCGCCGAACTCAGCGTGGATGAACTCCGCGGCCGCAAACGCGAGCTGCGCCACGAAATTTTCAACCTCCGTTTGCAGCAGCAAAGCGGACAGCTCGAGAAGCCGTCCCTTATCCGCATCCTGCGCCGCGAGGCCGCGCGGGTGGAAACCTTCCTCTCGCAGAAAATCAAAGCAGGAGCAGCCAAATCATGAGCGACACCGCCACCACCACCGCCCCCGCCGCCCCGCGCGGGATCCGCAAGTCCCTCGTCGGCGAGGTCGTCTCGGACAAGATGGATAAAACCGTCGTCGTCCGCACGGTCAACCGCGTCCCGCATCCGCGGTTCGGCAAGATCGTCAAACAGACCGCCAAATTCCACGCCCACGACGAGAAGAACGAAGCCAAAACCGGCGACAAAGTCCGTATTACGGAAACCCGTCCGCTGAGCAAAACCAAGCGCTGGCGCCTCGTCGAAGTCCTCAAACACTAATCCTGCCATGATCCAGCTCCGCTCCCGTCTCGACGTCGCCGACAACACCGGCGCCCGCATGGCCACCATGATCGGTGTCATCGGCAAGAAATCCGCTTTCGCCTCGGTCGGCGATGTCATCACAGCCAACGTGAAAGAAGCCACGGCCGGCGGCACGGTGAAGAAGGGCGAAGTCGTCCGCGCGGTCATCGTCCGGACCCGGCAACCGCTCAAGCGGCCCGATGGATCCGCGCTGCGTTTCGACACCAACGCCATCGTGATCATCGACAAAGATCTCAATCCGCGCGGCACCCGCATTTTCGGCCCGGTGGCCCGCGAATTGCGCGAAAAGAATTTCATGAAGATCGTTTCTCTCGCACCGGAGGTCCTATGAGCCGCGCGAAAACCCACGTTAACAAGAACGACATCGTCCGTGTCGTCTCCGGCAACCACCGCGGTGCCGAGGGCAAGGTGTTGCAGGTCATCCGCGGCAAAAACCAGGTCCTTATCGAGGGCGTGCGCATGATCAAAAAGCACACCCGCAAATCGCAGGAGCATCCGAGCGGCGCCATCGTCGAACGCGAGGGTCCGGTCCATATTTCAAACGTCAAGCGGGTCGAAGCCGCCACCAAAGAAGCGGCCAAGCCGGCAGGCAAGGCCAAGTCAAAGTAAGCCATGGAAGTCGAACTTTACAAAGAATACACCGGCAAGGTCGTGCCCGCGCTCAAGACCAAGCACGGCTACACCAACCTGCACCAAGTGCCCCGCGTGCAGAAAGTCGTGATCAACACGTCGATCGGATCTTCGCCGGACACCAAAGAAGCACTCGAAATCGCGGTGTCCGAGCTCCAGACCATCACCGGCCAGACCCCCGTGCGCACCAAGTCGAAGAAAGCCATTTCGAACTTCAAGCTGCGCAAGGACCAGCCGATCGGGGCGAAGGTCACTTTGCGCGGGCGCAACATGTATGAATTCCTTGAGCGCCTGATCAAAATGTCGCTGCCGAAAATCCGCGACTTCCGGGGCATTTCCCCCAAAGCTTTCGACGGCCAAGGGAACTACACCCTCGGGGTGGCCGACCAGAGCATTTTCCCTGAAATCGAGCTCGACAAAATCAAGCGCAATGTCGGTTTCGACGTGACCATTGTCACGACGGCCCGGACCGACGAGGAAGCGAAATCGCTCCTCGGCGAGCTCGGCATGCCTTTCACCGACCGCGCCAAGAAACCCGCCGCCCAAGCATCCTGATGACCTCCAACGATCCTATCGCCGACCTTCTCACCCGCCTGCGCAATTCCACCCGTGTCCGCAAGGCCGAGTTGCTTGTGCCTTACTCGCGCATGAAAGCCGACATCTCCGCCATCCTCAAAAAGGAAGGCTATATCACCGATTTCGAGGTGAAATCGGAAGGCAAACCGCAACTGCGCATCGTCAACAAGTTCGCCGGAAAAACACCGGCCATCACCGGCCTCAAACGGGTCAGCCGCCCGGGCCTGCGCCGCTACGTCGGGGCCGAAGACATCCCGCGCGTCCTCGGCGGTATGGGTATTTCCATCATTTCCACGCCGCGCGGCGTGCTCAGCGGTCGCGAGGCGCGCCGCCAGAAGGTCGGCGGCGAGCTGCTGGCCTACGTTTGGTAAGGAGGAACGCACCATGTCACGCATCGGCAACAAACCCGTATCTCTTCCCGCCAAGGTGAAGGTGAATCTTTCACCCGATCGCTCTGTGCAGGTCGAAGGACCGAAAGGCAAACTTTCCTGGCGCCTGCCCGAAGGCATCGAAGGCAAAGTCGAGGGTGAAACCCTCACCCTCGAGCGCAAGTTGGAGACCCGCCAAGTGCGCGCCCTCCATGGCCTGGCCCGCGCTTTGCTCAACAACATGGTGACTGGCGTGAGCACCGGCTTCACCCGCAACCTCGAGATCCAAGGCGTCGGTTTCAAGGCCGCCGTGCAAGGACAAAAGCTCAATCTTTCACTCGGTTTCTCGCATCCCGTGGTCTTTGATATCCCGAGCGAGATCAAAGTCACGGTGACCGACAACACCAAGCTCCTCGTCGAGGGGATCGACCGCCAGTTGGTCGGTCAAGTCGCGGCCAATATCCGCGCCTACTATCCGCCGGAGCCCTACAAGGGCAAAGGCGTGCGCTACTCCGACGAAAAAGTCCGCCGCAAAGAAGGCAAAACCGTCCAGTAAACACCATGACACGCCACGACAGCATCAAACTCCGCCACAAGCGCCTCCGCAAGAAGGTCTCCGGCAGCACGGAGCGTCCGCGCCTCGCGGTCAACTTCTCCGGCCGCCACATCCGCGCGCAGGTCATCGACGACACCAAAGGGGTGACCTTGGCCGCGGCCAGCACGCAGGAAAAAGCGGCCAAAGCCGGCGCCAATGTGGCCAACGCGACCAGCGTGGGCAAACTGGTGGCCGACCGCGCCAAGCAAAAATCCATTTCCAAAGTCGTCTTCGACCGTGGCGGCTTCCAATACATGGGCAAAGTGAAAGCCCTCGCCGACGCCGCGCGCGAAGCCGGCCTCGAATTCTAAAAACATCATGCCTCCTAATGCACGCAACACCGGACGCCGCGACAACCGCGGTCCCAGGGAACCCAAAGAGCCGTCGGACACGGTCGAGAAAGTTGTTTTCATCAACCGCTGCGCCAAGGTGGTCAAAGGCGGTCGCCGCTTCAGCTTCAGCGCCCTCATTGTCACCGGCGACCACAAGGGTCGCGTCGGTTGCGGTTTCGGTAAAGCGAAGGAAGTCAGCGAAGCCATCCGCAAAGCCTCGGATTCCGCGCGCAAGGCGATGAAAGTTTTCTCGCTCGCCCAAAACACCATCCCGCACGAGGTGACTGGTGAATTCGGCGGCGGCCGCGTCCTACTCCGCCCGGCCTCGCCCGGCACCGGCATTATTGCCGGCGGCGGCGTCCGTGCGGTGTGCGAAGCCGTCGGTATCCGCGACATCCTGGCCAAGTCGCTCGGCTCGAACAACCACGCCAATGTGGTCAAGGCGACGATCGAAGCCCTCTCCAAACTCCGCCCGCGCGAAGAAATTTTCCGCGTGCGCGGCATCCAGATGAAACCCACCAAAGCGGAAGCGGCGACTGAACTCGCCCCCGCCTGACCACCATGCGACTGCACACACTTGCACCCCGACCCGGCGCCAAAAAGCGCCGCAAACGTCTCGGCTCCGGCGAAAGCTCGGGCACCGGCAAAACCAGCGGCAAGGGACACAAGGGACAGAAAGCCCGCTCCGGCGGCAGTATCCGTCTCGGTTTCGAGGGCGGACAAATGCCGCTTATCCGCCGTCTGCCCAAGCGCGGATTTAACAACGCCGCGTTCAAACTGCGCATCGCGATCGTCAATCTCGACGACCTCAACGAGTTCGCCGATGGTGCGACGGTCGATGAAGCCGCCCTTCGCAAGGCGGGTTTGGTGCGTGGTACGATTGACGGCGTCAAAATTCTCGCCCGGGGCGAACTGACCAAAAAGGTCATCATTTCCGGCGCCAAATTCAGCGAGGTGGCCAAGCGCAAGATCGAAGCCGCTGGCGGCACGATTTCTTGAACGGATGAGCGCGGCGGAACCGGTTCGAACTGGCGACGCCGGCGTTCCTGCCGTCATCCTCCGGACCACACTGCCGGGACGGTCGCCCATCTTGTAAAAAGCCGATGATCTCCGCGTTTACCAATATCTTCAAAATTCCCGAGCTGCGGCAACGCGTGCTCTTTGTGCTGGCCATGATTGTCATTGTCCGCGCGGGCTCGGTCATCTCGACCCCGGGGATCAATGCGGAAGTCCTCCGTCAATGGTTCCTCAACGTGGCCGACGCGCAGGCCGGCGGCGGCGTGGCCGCGCTCTTCAACCTCTTCAGCGGTGGCGCCCTCGGCAACTGCGCCATCTTCGCCCTTGGCATCATGCCTTTCATCAGCGCGTCAATCATGATGCAGCTCATGACCGCAGTGATCCCGAAACTGAGCCGTCTTTCGCGCGAGGACGGAGGCCGCCAGAAAATTTCCCAATACACCCGCTACGTCACGATCATCCTTTGTTTGCTTCAGGGGTATCTGCTCGCGCTCTCCTTCGAGAGCCCCGAGTCCAATCCGTTCTTGCCCGGCATCATGGACACGATCAACAGGCTCGGCGTGCCGCTCGTCTCGGATCCGGGCCTTGGATTTCGTCTGCTCACCGTCATCACGCTCACCGCCGGCACGATGTTCCTCGTCTGGCTTGGTGACCAGATCACCGAGCGCGGCATCGGCAACGGTATTTCCATCATCATCACCGTCGGCATCCTCGCGCAGTTGCCCGCCGGTTTGATCCAAGCTTGGCGCACCTTCGTGCCGGCCGGCGGGGAAGCGGCTCCGGTCAGCCCGGTCGTTCTTGTGCTGCTCATCGCCTTTTTGATCATCGTCATTGCCGCGGTCATTGCCGTGACCCAGGCCACCCGCCGCATCAGCGTGCAATACGCCAAGCGCGTGGTCGGGCGCAAAGTTTACGGCGGCCAAACCCAATACATGCCGCTCAAGGTCAATTACGCCGGCGTCATGCCGATTATCTTTGCGCAGGCCATCCTTCTTTTCCCTTCGACCATCCTGAGCATGGCCTTCCCCACACATCGTTGGGCCAACGAGCTTTCCGCCATGCTGGCCAGCGGCTGGCTTTATTACACCCTCTTCGGAGCGATGATTTTCTTCTTCAGTTATTTCTGGGTGGCGACGCAATTCCAACCCGCACAAATCGCCGACGACCTCAAGAAATACGGCGGCTTCATCCCAGGTGTGCGTCCGGGCAAACCCACGGCCGACTTCCTCGATTACACGATGACGCGCCTGACCTTCGCCGGTGCCATCTTTCTGACCCTCATCGCCATCCTTCCGCAAATGCTGACCGAAGGCATGAAGGTGCCCTACATGACCGCGCAGTTCTTCGGCGGCACCGGATTGCTCATCATCGTGGGCGTCACCCTTGACACCATGAGGCAGGTCGAAACGCATCTTTTGCAGCGTCACTATGACGGCTTCCTGCGACGCGGTAAAATCCGCGGACGATTCGAGCGCACCGCCGGGGGCAGCGGCGTCGTTATTTCTTCCAACGCGCTGGTTTGGATCTGGGCCGTCATCGGCGTCATCGTCATTGCCGGCACCGCGGCCTATCTGGCCAGCGGCAATTAGCCCGCCTCAACCGCCTGTGTCCGTTCGGTTTCCTTTCCTGTCGTCGATGATCCCCATCAAGAACGAGCGCGAGATTGAAGCGATGCGCATGGCCTGCGGGGTCGCCTCCGGAGTCCTCGACAAATTGGAGAATCTGGTCACGCCGGGCATGACCACGCGCGACATCGACGAAGCATGCGCTCAATTCATCGACGAGGCCGGGGCGAAGAGCGCGTTCCTCGGCTACCGCAAATTTCCCGGCCACCTTTGTATTTCGGTGAATGAAGAAGTTGTCCACGGTATCGGCGGCGACCGACGCCTGGCTTACGGTGACATTCTCAAGCTCGACGTCGGCGTGAACAAAGACGGTTGGATCGGCGACAATGCCACCACCATCCGCATCGGCGTGGTCCCGCCCAAAGTCGACCGCCTGGTTGAAGACACCGCGCGCATCTTGCGCGACGTCATCCCCCACGTGACCCACGGCCGCCGGGTGGGGGATATTTCATCCTTCATCGAACAAGCCGCCCTGGCCCGAGGCTATTCGGTGGTCCGCGAGTTCGTCGGGCACGGGGTGGGGCGTAAATTGCATGAAGATCCGCAGATCCCTAATTACGGCAAAGCCGGCCGCGGGCCTAAGCTTAAGGCCGGAATGACCTTGGCCATCGAGCCGATGATCAATCTGGGGGTCAGCGGAGTGCGGGTTTTGGACGACAAGTGGACCGTGGTGACGGCCGACGGGCTGCCCTCGGCGCATTTTGAACACACCGTACTGGTGACAAAAGATGAACCGGAAGTTTTGACATGGCGAAAAAAGACGTTATTAAAGTAGAAGGCAAGGTTGACGATTTGCTGCCGAGTACGGTGTTCCGGGTGGGTTTGCCCAACGGTCATCTCGCCCTCGCGCACAATTCGGGCAAGATGCTCCAGCACTTCATTTGCACCTTGCCAGGTGACCAGATCATGATCGAGTCGTCTCCGTACGACTTGAGTTAAGGACCCATCACCTACCGAAAGAAATAAAAGGATCACACCATGAAAGTCAGAGCTTCAGTCAAACGCCTTTGCGAAGGTTGCCGGATCATCCGGCGGAACAACGTCGTGCGCGTCGTTTGCAAAAACCCGCGCCACAAACAAAGACAAGGATAACACGCATATGCCACGCCTCCTCGGGGTCGAAATCCCACCCAACAAACGCATCGAAGCTTCCCTGCCGTACATCTACGGCATCGGACCGACCGTCGCCAAACGCGTCTTGGCCGAAGCATCCATCGATCCCAATACCCGCGCCAAGGATCTCTCGCCCGAGCAGATTTCGCTCATTGTGCAGATCATCGGCAACACCGGCATCCTCATCGAGGGCGACCTCCGCCGCGAACTGCAGGGCAACCTCAAACGCCTGCAGGCCATCAATTGTTACCGCGGCATCCGTCATCGCCGCGGACTCCCCGTGCGCGGACAGCGCACATCGACCAATGCCCGCACCCGCAAGGGGCCCCGCAAGACGGTTGGCGTGCAGAAAAACCCCGACGCCAAAGCCGGCAAAACCTAATCCCCACGAAGTATGAGCGACGAAAAGAAAGAAACTCTCGGCGAATCGCAAGATGCCCGCCGCAAGGACGAAAATGCGGAGCATCATCCCGCCACCGAGGCCCGGGCTGAAGTGAAGACGGAGGTTGCGGCAGAAGCTGTTCCGGCCGCTGACGAAGCCAAACCCGCCGCGGAGAAAAAAGCAGCCAAGCCCAAAGCGGCCAAAGGCAAGACGGCCAAGAAAAAAGAAGGCGAAGCCAAAGTGGCCGAAGCCGCCGCGCCGGCCGACGACATGCTCTCGCTCGATGCGCCCATCGCCCCAGTCAAAGTGGTCAAAGCCAAGGGCAGCAAGAATGTCATCCAAGGCATCGCCCACGTGCTCGCCACCTTCAACAACACCATTGTCAGCATCACCGACCAACGCGGTGCTGTGCTCGGTGCCTCCAGCGCCGGGAAAGTCGGTTTCAAAGGCTCGCGCAAAAGCACGGCTTATGCCGCGCAGCTCGTGGCGCAGGATGCCGCGCGCCAGGCCATGGGCCACGGACTCAAAGAAGTCGAAGTGCGGGTCAAAGGCCCCGGGGCCGGACGCGAGTCCGCCATCCGCGCGCTCCAAGCCATCGGCCTCGAAATCACGGTGATCAAAGATGTCACCCCGGTACCCCACAACGGCTGCCGCCCTCCCAAAGCTCGCCGCGTGTAGTGCGGATCACTGAAAACTGAATACTGTAAACTGAATACTTCCTCATGGCACGTTACACCGGACCCAAAACCAAACTGAGCCGCCGCTTTGGCATTTTCCTCGTCGGCTCGGCTAAACATTTCGAGCGCCGGAGCTATCCGCCGGGCATGCACGGACAAAAAGGCATGCGCCGCAAGACCTCCGAATACGGCTTGGCCCTGCTCGAGAAGCAGAAGCTCAAAGCGCAATACGGCGTCCTCGAGCGCCAGTTCCGCCGCTACTTCGAGACCGCGCTTTCCCGCCGCGGTGTCACCGGCGTGACCCTCCTGCAGCTCCTCGAGACCCGCTTGGACAATGTTGTTTACCGTCTCGGCTTCGCCCGCACCCGCACCGCCGCCCGCCAAATGGTGGCGCACGGCCATGTCAAGGTGAACGGACGCAAGAACGACATCGCCTCGGCCAACCTCAAGCCCGGCGCCGTCGTTTCGATCAAAGATTCGCCCAAGCCCCGCGCCTTGGCCGCCCGCCAGATGGAAGCCACGCAAATCCGCACCGTGCCCGATTGGCTCGTGGTGGACCGCGATAACTTCTCCGGCACGGTCAGCCGCATCCCGACCCGCGAAGAAATCGCTCCAGTGGTTAACGAGCAGCTCGTGGTCGAACTTTACTCGCGCTAAAAGCGGAATCAGAAAATTTCAACACAGTGGATCGCGCCGTCCCGGCGCGATTTGCTTTTGTCGCGACGGCTCCCGGACCGTCCCCGGCTCGAGTGCATCACCAGCCTGCCACCCTGCGGTCAGGTGCTGCTGCCGAAGGACACCCGTGACTCCGGCGGGGTCGGTCTGCTATGAAGTGAGCCATGATGGAAGTCCTCACGACCTCACTACACGGGATGCTGCTCTGGCAACGCGTGGCGCAGGCTGATGTCCGCGGGACGTTTTCCGTGGTTTGGAACCGCAATGACTTGGCCCAAAGCGGCATCGCCGCCGATTTCATCCAGGACAACCTGATCAAAACACATCGTGGCACCTTGCGCGGCCTGCATTTCCAATCGCGGCATCCGCAAGGCAAGTTGCTCACCGTGCTGGAGGGCGAAGTTTACGATGCGGCGGTCGACTTGCGTCCGGAATCACCAACCTTCGG